>JAPLUR010000122.1 GCA_026397505.1 Candidatus Zixiibacteriota bacterium | reverse complement strand
ATGCTTTATTCAACTATTTCAATCATAAATGGCACAGAAACAATGAAATAATAAAAACCATCAAAAACATGATACAAAAAGCAGCCTAAATAAATGAAAAAAAGGATATACCAATTTCCACACTAATATTGACATTACCATGACGCCGTCAAAAATTAACTGTAAAGATCACGCAGGGTCAACTTCAGCTTCTGCACCTTTCCGTCACGTACGATTTCAAAGGTAAGGACCGTGCCCGGTTTTTCCTTAAGAAGATTTTTCAGGGCGATTATCCCCCCCAAGTAGCCGACATCGATACCGTTGACCGTTTGAATGACATCATCGGCCTTGAATCCGGCTTTGGCCCCCGGCGTACCGGGAGAGACATAATATATCTGCATCTTGCCGTCCGTTGTAAGACCGGCCTGAAGGCCGCTGTTGTCGCGCGGGAAAGCTTTGCCGAAATCGATCCCCTTCTCGACAATTAACCGCTCTTTCTTGTAGTCAAGGTACAATACAAAATTCCGCAGAAGGGTATTGCCGATATTCCCGGTCAGTTCTTTACCCCCGAAAGCACCCTTGGTCGCCTCCAATCCCCATGATATAACCGGCTTTTCTACTGCAAATCCGCCGAATTCTATTTTCTGGAACTGCGCCTTGCGTTCCTTAAAAGAACCGCCGGCGCCGAAACCGAGAGCATCTATACCGGGGTAAGTCAGAAATCCGTTCGCCTCGGCAAAGGGGTAATGAAAGCTGGTTTCTCCGGCGCCCAAATCAAGACTCCAGAGGCCGCCGTATTTCCCGTCGACCGTCAAGGGAAGGTGAAACATATTATCCTGTGATATCGGTGCGCTGAGAACGGTTCCCGATCCGGCGTGAATGTAACTGTCGGGGTGATAAAATGATATTCTCTCATTGGCGTAGTCGATTCGGGTCACGAGACGCGAAAGGAAATCGTAACCGAGTATCCCGGCGACATCAAGGCCGACCCATTTCTTTATCAGCCAGCCGATATCAATAACGGCCACTTTTTGCGACTCGAATTCAAGACCGTCAATGCTGAACTGCGGCAGAACGGCAAAGGAAACATCAACCAGATTCCCCGCTCCCTGCCCTTTGATATTTCCCTCGGCTTTAAGTCCAAGCTCGGCGGCATACTTGCTGTCGATGACTGTAGCGCCGGCGCCGGAATCGAGAATCCAGAGGCGGCTGCGGCCGTTGACCGTTACATACAGAAAAATATGATTGTCGATAAACTGGAAGGGAATATTTTCGGCGCTCTTGCCGTTGGCAAAACGGAAATCCGTGATATCCTGCAGGGGCGGTTCGAAAAGGGAGGAGTCAACAGGAACATTTGTCTCAATCAAAGTGAATACCGTATTCGCAATCTGCCCGGTCGGCTCGGTGACCGATCTCTGAGCGAAAGCATATAAAATCCCATTGACAGGGCGATAGTCGGAGAAAATAGTTTTGGTTTCAGTGTCAGGCTGCTTAGCGACCGCTTCTATGAGATAGAAACTTGAAGTGTCATAGTAGTTGACAATAATATTCTCATTGATGGTGTTGGCGATTTTGACCACATAGCATGGTGCACCGGCGGCGGTATCGATTCCCTCGAAAGTGATTTTGAAATTCTTGGAATTCCGATTCAAGTGATAGTATTCGGCCAACAGCATGGCCACCTGACGCTCTTTGAGAGATTTTTCATCACGGGCGATCTGCAGCTTGCCATTGTGGTCGACACTCCAATTGAATTGGCCGTTATCGCCGGAGGATTGTTTGATGATCTTGAGATCGACATCCTGCCTATTTCTTATGGGGATTTCGCCCCACTGGACAAAGGTTCCTTTGAGGCCGGTTCCCTCAATGTCGATATTCCCTTCGACATGAGTTGTTTTCTGGGCTTTGATTTTGTCCAGCCCGCCCGATGCCTGGTAGGCGCGGTTGAGAATTTCGTACGGGTCGGTCAGAGTCGCCCGGCTTTCGGTTCCGATTAAGATTACGGCCAGAAGGCAGAGAGCAGCTATGATTAGTCGGCGCATGGATTACTCCTTTTCAAGGTATTTCTTCTCTATCAATTAAACTGCTTTAGATACGATTTTCAAGGGAAGATGTTTCCGGAATTGAAAGCTTACGGGCACCCGCCACGCGACAAGATAGATTGATTTTACCATGGCCGGAGATTATATTATTGCATAGCAGGTATTTAGGCCTGGACTTCAACATTGCACAATCGGCCCGGCTGGACCAGGGCACTTACATTTGCATGGCTTTGAAATAGATTATGAGTCAGGCGCAGAATGCAGCCGCCTTATCACTCGCCCGGCTTAATTTTCATGCTCCGTAATGAATCATGGTCGAGAATAACCCCTTTCTGCCAACTGTGCTTGGGGATTCTGATCCTGAAGGGAAATTCCTTAGCGGCGGTATCACCGTAGAAGCAGGTGTAAAGGCTTTCTTTGAGGAGAGTATCATAAACGGCGCTTTCAATGCGAAAAAGATCATTGACCCAGGAGACGTGCAGGCTGTCCTGAGATGACGCAGTTTGCGTTTTTTCCGTGTTCAATCGGGTTTCGACATACTCCTGCGCCACGCGGGTGACCTCGGCGCGATAATCTTTCCGCACCAGAAACGGCATGAAAGCCCAATAAAGGGAAAGCCCCAGCATATAGAGGGCCACCGGCGCCATGAGGTATATGACCATTTTCTGCAGGCCTGTTTTGTTATCATTGGGCATAAATTTCAACGAGTGAAACTAATCATTGCATAAGACCGGAGGTTCGGCAATTTCATGCCTTTTTTGCACCTTGCTGTCATAGTCGTGGATGATGACGGTATCAACTGAATCGAAGTCGAATATCAAACCGATTGTAATATCCTATTCTCCTATTTTATCGAGACCTCCTGGCCATCCCGATAGATCATTACATCAACGATTTCGCCTCGGGGATCAAGATGGAGCCATTTGCCGTCCCTCTTATCATTTACCTTTCTACCTATATAGAAATCCGTATAATATCTCAACCAATCATTATTATGAGTTCTCTTCCATTCAATCCATAAATCCATCTCCGCATTATAATATTCATTCGTGCTATGAAGCCATTCGCCGTCTCTTTTCTCCAATCTAACCAAAAGCGTGTCTCGGTAATAGTAATCTACTGAGTCGATCATCAGATTGGGATTGTTGCGATCATCCCCTTGTCGCTTAATGATCCATAACCCATACTTTGAATTGTACTTATAATAGCCTATGGTTTTCACAGTGTTGTCAGGGTACCATTCAATATATTGACCATTTAGCGCACTGTAGAAGTTATCTGGCAATTCAATAGCATTGTCAATATATGTTGTTTCTTCCCGGCGATTGCCATTTTCATCCCATTTGATCCAAGTGCCAATTCTTCTATTCCACCTATAAGTGCCGTTCTCTTTCAGCTGCCCATTCTCAAACCAGGACTTATATTGGCCATGAGGTTGAAAGGTGTCTCCATATCCTTCAAAGCACGCCCGAGTATAATATTCCCTTAAGTTTCCATTCTCCCACCGAACTTCGACCGTGTCATATTTCGTTGCCTCCCAGGCAAAGACCGTCGAAGAACTCAAAACGATCAAAAAAGAAATGATTCTCATAGTACGCATTTTGCCCTCCTTATTGTAGATTATTACTTCTTATGCCCGACCCGTCGCAACGGGTCCACATTATAACATCTATTTTATTCGCGCGGCGATTAAATCCTCCAGTTCCGGAATCTTATGCCTTGTCTGTTGCATGCTGTCGCGGTCACGGATCGTAACCGTCTCATCCTCTTTGGTCTGACCATCAATAGTGATACAGAACGGGCAGCCGGCTTCATCCATCCGGGCGTAACGCCGTCCCACCGAGCCGCCGTCATCATAGAAAATCTTGAATTTCTTTTTCAGGTCGTGATAAACCTTCTCGGCAATCTCCGGCATACCGTCTTTATTGACCAGCGGCAAAATGGCCGCCTTGATAGGTGCAATCCGGGGCGACAGGCGGAGCACCGTTGATTTATCGCCGCGCGTGGGATCCTCATCGTAGGCATCAACCAGCACCGTCAATAGTGTCCGGTCGCAGCCGGCCGAGGTCTCTATAATATAAGGGACAAATTTCTCGGTGAACCGTTCGTCAAAGTAAGACAGGTCTTTACCGGTCGCTTGCTGGTGGCGCGAGAGATCAAAATCGGTGCGGTTATGCACCCCCTCAAGCTCTTTCCAGCCGAACGGGAATTCATATTCGATATCAAAGGCTTTCTTGGCATAGTGCGCCAGTTCACCCTCGCCGTGCTGGTGCCAGCGGATTTTATCTTTCTTTATACCCAGTTCCAGGTACCAGTTCCAGCGCTCCTCCCGCCAGTACTCAAACCATTTTTCATCCTCGGAGGGATGAATGAAGAACTGCATCTCCATCTGTTCGAACTCGCGGGTGCGGAAAATGAAATTACCGGGGGTGATTTCGTTACGGAATGCTTTCCCGATCTGAGCGATCCCGAAAGGAATTTTCTGCCGCGAGGAATTTTTGACATTAAGGAAATTGACATATATCCCCTGCGCGGTTTCCGGGCGCAGATAAACGACGGCGGTGGAATCCTCGACCGGCCCCATGAAAGTTTTGAACATCAGGTTGAACTGCCGGGATTCGGTGAGCGTTTCGTTGCCGCAATTGGGGCAGCGTGTTTTTCCGGCGATATCATCGGCGCGGAACCGGGCCTTGCAGGTTTTGCAGTCGATCAACGGGTCGTGGAACTCGGCCACGTGGCCGGAGGTGATCCAGACCTGCGGATGCATTAGAATAGCGGCATCGAGTCCCTCGACATCATCGCGCCGGGTGGTCATTGCCTCCCACCAGAAAGTCTTGATGTTCCGTTTCAGCTCGGCGCCGAGCGGGCCGTAATCCCAGCAGGAGTTGAGTCCGCCGTAGATTTCGGAGGAGGGGTAGATAAAGCCGCGCCGTTTACAGAGCGAGACCAGTCGATCCATTTTGTCATCAGTTTTTTTCGCCATAGGTTGCTGTTGCCTTTATTTTAATTGCATTTATTCATTTTAGTAGGGGCGTATTGCCATACGCCCATCTGTCTGTCGTAGGGGTTTGATTTATCAAACCCTGAAAGGCCTGCATCTCCAATCTTCTCTCGGCCTCACACCTGCGCCTTGCGCAATTTCTCCAAGAACTTAAGCGAGTTGAGCTCCCGCGTATCGGTCTGGTATTTCAAAAATCCGGTCAGAAGCTCCAGAATCTCCTCTCCCTCGCCCAGATTCATTTTCATCGCACCGGCCTCGGCCAGAGAGGAGGTTTGCAGGCGGTATATTGTCTTCAGCCGCTCAAATTGGAGCTTAATATAATACTCTCCCGGCATTTGGCAAGACGAACATACCAGCCCGCCTCGCTCGGGAGTAAAGAAATATGCCTTGCCCGTAGCGCCGTTGCGGCGGTTGGTCTCCGTGATAGCCAGCGCCTCTTTCTCTTTCCCGCACCCCACGCACCCGGCGAAATTCGGACGATAGCCGAGATAGGAGAGAATTTTGAGAAAATAGGCCAGGAAAAGAGGAATCAGTGAGTTTTTCGAAACAGAGTCGGTGAGACGAAGAAATTGGATGGTGAGAAGATAAAGTTCTTCGTGCGGTTCATCCTCGGCAAGAAGGTCGTTGAGAAGCTCCAGCGCCGCTGAAGCGAAAGTAAGCCGGCCAAGAGTTCCCTCTTTCTCGAAAAGGAATCCCTCCAATAGCTCCACCTCGGTCAGATATCCGGTGCCCGATCTTTCCGATTTGAAATACTCGATTTCCAGACGGCTGAAAGTCTGAAGTCTGCCCCGTTTGCTTTTGAGCGAGCGACCGCCGCGATCAATAATTGATTGTTTCCCGGCGTTGTCGGTGAAGAAAGTGACGATTCGTGAGTTTTCTTTCCAGTTGACCGCCTTAAGGATTACCCCTTCTGATCTGACCTGCGGCATTGAATTCTATTCTTTGAAACGATAGATAACCTCGCCCGGGCGGGTGAACAGGTGCTTGGTGCGGGCGATATATTCGATATAATTCAAATCGTTCTGAAGGCGCATCCGGTCGTATTCGGCATCAATGAGCCTGACCAGTAACTGGTGGTTTGCCCTATTGATTTCATTGATTTTATAATGAATCTTGGCAATCCGGACAAAACCATAGGTGCCGCCGAAAAAGGCATAGACAAGAAACGCCAGCACGACCACCAGAAGAACTCGGAACAGCCCCCGGCGAAAAGTATTCTTGCTGTTGGAAAGTCGGTCGGCCAGATTGTCCCGCCAGGGATGAGAAACTTCTTTTCTATGATCATGCCGCATTAGTCAGGTCCTATAGAGTATCACACATTGACATTTTTTTCAGTATTTTGATTTAACTGTTTTGTCTCTTTTTGGCAAGAAAATTTTTGATTAAATTGTCCGAAAGTTTGGAATAACCCATGACTGCAGATGATAGAATTAATAGAGGATAAATCATGAACGATCAACTGAAGAATTTACCCAGAGAAACTCTTGAGACGATGCTGGTAGATTTCGCCAAAAACTGGCTGGCACACGACGGGCTCTGGTTTCAGGCGGTGGAGCAGGAATGCGGTCTTGAAACCGCTATCCGGCTTGACACCCAGGCCTGGCAGGAGTTCACCAGGATTGAGGCCCGACGGATAATGGAACGTCACCAACTCCCCGCCAACGGCGGACTGGAAGCGCTCAAGAAGGCGCTCGGATTCCGCCTTTATGCTTTTCTGAACGAGCAGACTATTACCGAGGAAACCGAAAACTCTTTTCTTTTCAGGATGGTTGACTGCCGGGTGCAATCGGCCCGAAGAAGGAAGAATCTCCCGTTGTTTCCCTGCAAATCGGTTGGAATAGTGGAATATACCGAATTTGCCAGCACGATTGATGCCCGGATTAAGACAGAATGTATCGCTTGCCCGCCGGATGAGGGGAAACGGGATTTCTATTGTGGCTGGCGATTCACAATTGAATAATCGCCGGAGGAGATTACTCGGGGAATCAGATTATCCTGAAGATTGTTTGGCCGCTTTCTTGACCAATGAGAAAATCAGCGGGCCGAATAATTCGCAGGCCAGAATCACGGTCCAGAGGCGCCCCTCCAGGATATTATAATCGGCCAGCAAGGTCTCCCACGGGTTCCCCATGACATAATGTCCGAATACAAACTCAAAAATAACAGTAGCAATTACCCAGAGAAAGCCGACCAGAAAAAAATCCAGTTTTGAGAAGGGGACCCGGACATGGG
This sequence comes from Candidatus Zixiibacteriota bacterium, assembly GCA_026397505.1. Lineage (NCBI taxonomy): Bacteria > Pseudomonadati > Candidatus Zixiibacteriota > Candidatus Zixiibacteriota bacterium. Next base: position 33,651 of record JAPLUR010000122.1, on the reverse strand, counting down.
TTACAAAGATATAGGTCACGACCAGAACAAAACCGGAAAGAGCCACCGCCGCAATGACATGAGCGGGATATTTCCCCATCGTCGGTTCCAAAAAGATATTCCGTATGGTGCCGTTGAGAAAAGCAAATATGAAAAAGACAAACCATATCCCCATGGCATGCAGGAAAACTTTCCCTTTCATATACACTTCCTGTATTTCGGGAGAATCTTTTCTGATCGGCAACTCCTTTTTGCAGCCTTTTGTCACCGGCGGATGACGGTCGGCTTCAATTGAAAAGATAAAAGAGCCGGCCTTCTCTTTCAAACATAATAATTAATGCCATAAAATAAGAAAAGCCTGCCCCGCTCAAAGGCGGGGCAGGCTTAAATCATAATCAATTCCGGTTAATACTGACAGGGCGCGGGGCCGCCTTTGTAGATATAATTGACCAGATAGGTAATATCCAAAATATCACAATTAAAAGTGCAGTCGAGGTCGCCGGCCTGCGGGATGACCGGAGGCGGGCCGGAGCGATACAGATATTTGATAATATAGGTAACATCGGCGATATTGTATTGGCCGCTGCAATCGGCATCACCGTTCATGGCATTGGCCACCGGCAAAGTAAAATATTTGAAAAAGCTTTTGACCGGGATCGAGGAATCCATTACGCGGAGGGCGAAAGTATAGCTGCCCCCTTTTTCCGGACTACCGTGTATCAGGCCGCCGGTTTCCAGAGTCAATCCGGCGGGAAGCTGGGCGACCAAAATCGACCAGTTATAGGGTGGCGTCCCGCCGCTGGCGTTCATCTGGTAGCTATATTCCGAGCAGGGATTGCCGGCCGGAAGCGGAGTCTCCTCGGCAATTCTGACGGCGTTAATATCAAGAAGAGCAGCCCCCTGACCAAAATTGCAGGTGCCGTATTTGATCCAGAAAAAACCATTATCGCCCCATCCTGGCCCCCAACTGTTCTTGACCCGCCAGGCGCCCTGGCCGTTGCACATGGTGTCATCCCAGCCGACAATTAGCACGCCATGATTCAAGTCGGTGGTGAAGGTGTTATTGCTGTAACAGCCTCCGCCATAAGAAAAGAAATCATTAAAAACATAGAAGGCAACCGCCACCGGGGCGGTCATAACCGCGGTCTTCAGAGAATAAATATTGTTCGGGATGGCTGTCCAACTGTCGAGAAAAGCAATCGGTTGATACTGTGTCTCGGTGCATGGAATATTATGATTGGCCAGATAGGGCATTTGGGATTCGAGAATGGCGCCAAAAGATTTATAATGATTATATACATCATCCATCCACCCGCCATTGCATCCCCAGCCGGGAGACACGCAGGAAAGAATCTGCTGTTCGGAAAGATCGTATTCAACTTGGCGATAGATTTTATAATTTGCCTCCAGAGCGCCGGTGGCACAGAAAATCCAGCAGGAACCGCATCCTCCCTGGTTTTTCACCGGCGTGACCTTGCCCGAATCCTGCCAATTGAAACTGACAGGAAGGTCGGACGCCGCCTTGGACACAAAGTCCTTGCGCAGGTGAGCGCTCCATATCTCTTCCCAGTTGGGCGGCATTTTCAGACCGAGCATTTGGCGACGTTCATCGAGAGTATAATCGGTCATGATAGGATTTAGTCCCGCCGTCCAGTCAAGGCCCTCGTCGGCGATTTTCTTCTGTATAGCCGTAACTTCCTTCTCAGCCTCAGAATCGGCCAGAACGAGGTTAGAGATGAAAAGTGGGGCGAGGAGCAACAGCGCGAAAATACCAAGTCTTTTCATAAAAGGCACCTACTGTTTATAATTTAGGCAAGTAATCATATTATCAACTCAAATATAGTCATAAAGCTAATATTGTCAAGGAATTAGTGGACATTTTGGATACAACGGCACAATCGCCCGGCTGCTACCACCAGACCTGCTGATTATCATCAATCGTGAATATCCTTTCTTCACGGTCAGAGTCTTTGGCTACCAGCCAGTAGAGTCCCGCGGAAGGGATTTTCTCAAACTTGAGAGGCTGATCGCCGGCGGTAATTTTTCCGATTGACTGCCAGCCATCATCCCAGTAGAACAGTTCATACTCTTTTCCGGGAGTCAGAAAGGATTTGGCGATCCCATCGGTCGAGGCAACTTGTGCAACTTTCGTGGTAGAAACGAATTCGGCGGTGATACTCCTCTCTTCATCAGGGGAAAATTCTCGGGTGGTGCAATCATTATTTAATATGAATGGGGATCCATAGGGGACAATTTTCTCATCCATGTAAAGCGCCGGAAGGTAGGCGATGTCGGTACCCATGGAATTGAAAACAGCCTGGCCGTTTTTGATTCTTCCCCAGTGTATCGCCTGCCACTCGCCGGAGTTGAAAACGCACAGATAAGCGATATCAACCGAATCGGGAACAGGCTTATTGAAAGTAACGGCAATGTCACATGTCTTCGTGTAAGCGGAAGTAACATCAATATAGCTCTTTCCGGCCAGCCAGCCGGGGACTTTCTGCTGTTTTCTCTCCTGGAAAATGAGATTATTATGCTGCTGCGCGTAGGTCTTGCGATAGACCTTGGCCAGTTTATTGGCCAATTGATACTTGCCGGGGTTACTTTCCGCGCCCATAAAAGGGATCACTTTTCGATCGGGCAGAACAATAGCATTCCAGGCATGATTGTTTCCCGAGTTGGCCCAAAAAGGAGTGTAGTCGCTGGTAACCGCCACGCCATTGGCCCGCATGGCGTAGATGGCGGCATTGGTCATATCCTCGCATCGCCCCAAATGGTTCTTCATCATCTCGGAAAGTCCCTGGTCGGTCGGATGATAATAAAATCGGGGATCGAAGGTGAACCAGGTCATGACATCATTATTAATCAAACCTGCCGCCTCCATTGGATCGGTGGAATCAGCCATTTTAGAGGTTATATCCTTATACTTCTCCCAAAATATCTCCCGCCACGGCTCGATCGGCTCATTGCTGCAGCGATATGGCAGAACATAATCAAAGAAAATATCGACCGGCAGATTTTTCGCCCAGGGTTTTTCGCGCCAGGCCCGGAAGGCGTAATCAATCTGGTTTATCAGATAATCAGCCCGGATTGTTTGGAGATCATAAATGGTTTCCTTGCGCTTAAAATCCAGCGTGCCGTATTTTGCCTCGAGCACTTTCCAGCCTGCCTCCAGAGAATCATATTTAGGATAATCAAATATGCTGAAAGGGACTTCCTGCCCGACAGAATCCCGGAGATCAAAAGTGACATAAGAGTGTCCCCCCATGTTGCCGACCAGATATAGAGCGGCCTTGAGCTTAAGGGAATCCTCCGGTGCCGCATAATGAGAAAATACCTTTTCCAAATCCGCACGATTATTCCCGGCGGAATCAAGCGCACGGTAAACATCATCCGAGTATGGCGTAATCTGCAACTCTGCCCCCCGCACTGATGGGCCAAGAAACAGCAGGATCATTATGGCAATCTTATAAACCGCAGTCATAGCAGACTCCTGTCATACATATTCGTGACATTATGTTTCATTTGAAAATAAGAGATTGTTGTTGTTGAAGCAATCCTTTCGTCAATTTTGCCATACATGGGCAAAGTTGACGGAGGACAAATCGGGACGAGAGTTCGTTATTTAATTGGATTAGTCCAAATCTGACGGGAGATTAGCTCTGACCAAGTTTCTTAACTGTGCAGTTATTATTTTCCTCTCCTTAGCCGGGGGATGCGATTAAATCTCCTATCATATATCCTTTCCTGCCGCCGGCTATTGGAATATTTCACTGAAGAATTGTTTCATTGCCTCCCAGGAACGGCGATCGGCTTCTGCATTATAGGCCGCCCCTTTTGTGGGGTCGTTGCCGCTGGCCGGATTGGTGAAACTGTGCACGGCGCCGCCATAGATTATCATCTGCCAATCGACCGAGGCCTCTCGCATCTCTTTTTGGAAAGCCGCCACTTGTTCGGCGGGAACATAGGGATCATCACCGCCGTGCAATACCAACACTTTGGCCCTTATATTGCGGGCATCCTCGGGATGCGGCGTATCCAGATTGCCGTGGAAACTGACTACGCCATTGAGTTTGGCGCCGCTTCGCGCCAGTTCCAAAACCGTGCCGCCACCAAAACAGTATCCGATTGCGGCAATTTTGAGCGTGTCGGTCAGAGGAAATTTCTTGAGTTCCTCCAGACCGGCTGTGGCCCGCGCCCGCATTAGGCCGCGGTCAGCGCGGTAAATTGAGGCTTGCTCGCCCGCCTCTTTGGTATCTTTGGGACGGACCCCTTTGCCGTAAATATCGGCGGCAAAGGCAACATAGCCGAGCGAGGCCAGTTGCTCGGCTCTTCTTTTGGCGTAATCATTCAGCCCCATCCACTCGTGCACAATCATAACACCGGGCCGTTTCCCGGCAAAGGAATCATCATAAGCCAGATACCCCTCCAGAACAGCAGCGCCCTGCTTGTATTTGACGGTCTCGGTTTTAATCATAGCCGAATCGCCCTGCCCCAGAAGCGCGATTAATAGAAATGTCGCCAGATATTTCATAACCTGCTCCATGTTCATCTTTTTGGGGTTATACGAAACCGAGAAGCAATTTCACAAATGCAATTTTCTTGATATATGGGTAAGGGGAATGGCGGAACCGCAAGACTTCGTCTGGGATTCCGCACTACCCAGCTTTTGGGTCGACCCCTACATACTTATGCCGCGTTCAGGATTTTCCTCATCGAGCGCCCATTTCAACGGATTTTCGATTATGTATTTTCTAATTTCGTTCAGGTCATATTCATTGCGAATGACATGTTCATAATAATTGCGCTGCCAGATTCTGACCGGTGCATCCCATTCCTGGCGTTCAACATATCTTAGCCACGCATTCGCACATGATGATTTAAATGCCCCTATAATTCGCCCAATTGTGGGGTTCACCTGTCGATTTGTAGATGTAGGGGCGAGGCTTGCCCTCGCCCTTTCATTTTGGGCGACCGCGAGGGTCGCCCCTACGATTATGATTATACCGTGCACGTGGTTCGGCATTACTACATATTCATCCAATTGCACAGTGCAAAATCGTTTGGGGATATTGAGCCACTCTCTTTCAACAATCTTTCGCAGTTCCTCATAGCGTTCAAAATGTGTCTTGTGATTCCGGGTGCAAATGGTGACAAAATACCCGCCGTCTTGTGAATAGTTATATTCCGGCAACCGTATTGAACGGCGGCCGTTAAATCTCTCACTCACCATTTTTGAGGTCATTTGGCACCCCGGAATAATTCGTCTGCTTGCTCTCTTTTATATATATCGTGCCGAGTTAGTCTTGCCTGCCGCGCACAGAATGCATTACTCTTTATTGCGGGCGAGCTTCACCTTGTCAAGACAATCGGCGGCGATATCCCATGCCCCATTGGCATTACCGCGAAGGTCGTTGTCCTCAAAGACACCTTGCCCGCCTTTATATACCCAAATCGCTTCATAGAGATTTTTATAGATGCGATTGCGACGTAGGGTGGGATTGCCTCCTTCCCTGATTTCCACACCAGCAAATGCATTGCCGAATATATCATTATCCTCAATCACACCCTGACCATATTGGCCAACAAGAATGCCGTCCTCCCTGCTATCGTGGATACGGTTGCGACGCAGGATTGGATTGCCCCCCGTCTTGATCACCACGCCAGACATCATGTTGCCGTAAATATCATTATCCTCCAGCGATCCCTGGCCATACTCCAAAATATAAACCCCGCCCCGCTTGCTTTCGTGAATTTGGTTGCGGCACAAACGTGGGTCTGCACCTCCATGTATCTTAACACACGATCGAGACTGACTTGTTATATCGCATCCTTCCAGATCGAGACGTCCCTGGGTGATATCGATGCAATACCAATCCCCGCCGCCAACTTGCCGCAGGGTCAGATTGGCGACTCGACCCATGTTCGCCATGAAGACGACGGTATCCTTGCCCTTCGCTTCGATTACGACCTCGCCCAACGCCCCGTCACCTATGATTTCGACCGGCTTGTCAATAGTGACACCTTCCTTATACAACCCGGGCCGGACAAGAATCCGGTCACCCGGTTTGGCGGCTTTGAGTGCATCCCCCAGAGTCAGGTGATCTCCGCGATGGAACGCATCGACGATTAACGTCGGAGGCTCGGTTTTGGACAACGGTCCGCGCGAGTCATCGGCAGATTCCGTGCCAGCTTCCTCGCGCTGTGGGCTCTTCTCGGCACTGCTCTTAATAGCCTTTCGGTGCCCGCGTGCGCCCGCGCTGTGCATAGGCCGCGGCTTGGGCTGCCCGCGTTCCAATGCCTCGACGATTTGCGCTGCCATCCTTGCGATCATCTTGCCTACCTGTGGGGAGGTAAATGGCTCAAAGCGCAGTTCGCGCCAGTCGATATATTGCCGCGCAGCGATGACTCTGGCCAATGGGTCAGCTTGCCGCTTCGCCTCATCGTTAAGGATCGGACAATTTACGTAATAGACCGGCAGAATCAGATCCTGGCGTTTCAGCTTTTTCTCCCGCTCGAGGAAACGATTCAGCTCTTCGCAACATGGCGGGCTTTTAAAGAACCCGGGTGTGATGATTGGGATGAGAAAGGTGACGGCATCAAGGGACTCGTCGATGCGTTGTTTCCATTGCTGGCCCCAGGCGATGTCCGCCCGATCCTGAAATATGTGAAACTCTTCTCCGGTCTGCAGGCGGATTTCACCACTCAAGCGATTGCGGAGTTCGCTTAATCGTCCCGTTTCATGCTCATCAACGAAACGGACATAGCTCATAAAGGCGGCCGGCTGCTGACTCATATTACCCTACTTCCTCGTTTGATACTGTAAATATCACCTTCCGATTCAAATATATAATCATTTTGAGGAAAAGTCAAAAATAGCTTTGTAGCGCAAAATCCCGAAGGGTTTTGCGAAACGGAATTTCATGCTCGTTGCTTTCCTCGCGGCGTCAGGAACCCCCTCCTGACGCAATATTGCTGTTGTGTCAGTTCCTTAGCGCGGCTTTTCCAAGCGATGAACTGACACATATTATTTTTGCTTGATCGCCTCAATATCAATCCATTTACCCCGCAATTTCACAAATATTTCCTTCCTATCCCCTTGCCATTCAATCACCGCAATACAAAATCTGTATCGAATCGATGGTGATTTTGCTCCATACCCCCTTAATAGGAGTATGAAAATATGTCAATAAGCGAAAAACAACTTATCGCCAATCGCGCCAACGCTCAAAAATCCACCGGCCCCAAGACCGATCAGGGCAAGGAAACCGTCGGCCACAATGCCGTCAAACACGGCATTTATTCGGCCGATATTATTATCAATTCACCCCGCCTCAAAGAAGATCCCGCCGAATATGAGCAACTTCTATCCTCATTATTCGAGGAACTTAAACCTCAAACCCTTCTCCAGGAACACCTTGTCCGCAAAATCGTCAACTCTCTCTGGCGTTCCCGCCGCCTGATCGCCGCCGAATCCGCCCAAATCACCAACCAGCTCGAGCAAATTGACAATAAACTTGTCTTTGTCAGCGGCCATGGCTTTGTGGATAATATCGAGGACCCCGATAATGATTCGATCTCGCCCGAAGATAAAGCCCGCGTCATTAATAATAAGGTCGGTGCCAAATCAATCCCCACGGAATCTTTCAATACCAACATTCTCCGTTACGAAATGCGCCTCGATCGCCAGCTGACCCGCGCTTATACACTCCTCCGCCTCCTTCAACAAGGTCAAAAAGCAAAATCACCCCCCGATTCCAATGAAACATTTTAAAAATCGAAGAAACAAACCCATTTTTCCGACCCCAACATTTGACAGTTGTGAGGGCATCTTGGGACAAATATGTTCTTGTGCCACTATCGCCACGTTATTGTCATGCTGGACTTGATCCAGCATCCAGAGATTCACCTCATGCGGTGCATGGCAGACCTCCCGGTTGCCGATTTTCGTTCGGGCAAGACGGCAGACAAGGACCCGCCCCGGCGGGCCGCACACTTAATATGGATTCTGGCTTTCGCCAGAATGACATGAAAAGGGGATCTTTGGCACCAATAAAAAATGCGCCATAAAGGACTCGAACCTTTGGCCCGCTGATTAAGAGTCAGCTGCTCTACCAACTGAGCTAATGGCGCATTCTATATGAGGGTGGAAGGGATCGAACCTTCGACCACCTGCTTAAAAGGCAGATGCTCTACCACTGAGCTACACCCCCGTGCTTTCGGGGTGACACAAAAATATGCGGTCGGCCGCTTATGTCAAGCCGTTTTTCTTATTTTATGCCAAGCAGTTCGACATCGAACATGAGCGTAGCATTGGGGGGAATTACACCGCCGGCGCCGCGCTCGCCGTAAGCCAATGCGGGAGGAATAATCAGTTTCCGTCTCCCGCCGACTTTCATGGTCATAACGCCCTCATCCCATCCCTTTATCACCTTGCCCATGCCGATCTGGAATTCAAATGGCTCGTTACGGTCGCGGGAACTGTCGAATTTCTTGCCGTCAAGAAGCCAGCCGGTATAATGAACCGAAACCGTATCGCCGGATTTCGGAGAGGGGCCCTTACCAACGACCATGTCGATATATTTCAGCCCGGAAGCCGTAGTAGTCTCCTTGCCTTCCATCTTTTTCCCCATTTCCTTGGCTTTTTCGGCTTTGACCGCTTTCAGGGTGGAATCGGCTTCTATCTTCTTAATCTCGACGGCCTTCTTTTCCTCAACCTTGGCCTTGGCGGTATCGGCCACTTTTAGCGCGCCTGCCTCAGTCTCAAGTTTCTTGGCCTCGGCCTCGACCTTAATCTCCTCGGCCGCTTTGGCCTTCATCGTATCAGAAACTTTTTGCATTTCCACGGCCGCTTTGCCGCTGTCGGCTTTGGGGGCTGCGACCGTAAAGCCCAGCATCAGCCAGACAAATACTACAGAAAGAAACATATCAGAACTCCTTCATTTGGTTCAATTGTGCCCGGTATATATAACTAATCGGCGGCGATTTGTCCAGTGGGGTATTCGGGCCAATAACAAACCGGGGATGAGCTATCCACCCCCGGTTTCAGGTCGATTTCGACAGCTATTTTTCCAGAAGCAGTTTCTCGAACTGGTCGACCAATTCCGAGAATATTCTCGTCACATTTTCCACCGGCACCGGGGTGTTCATGTCGACTCCCGCTTTCTTGAGGATATTAATCGGATAGTCGGAACTTCCGGTGCTGATAAAACTCTGGTAAGAATTGAGGGCGCCTTTCTCGCCGTCAAGAATCTTCCGCGACAGCGTCTGTGCCGCGGCATAGCCGGTGGCATATTGATAGACGTAATATTGACGGTAGAGATGATATATGCGAAGGCCGCCCATATCTTTTTCCGGCTCCATCACCAGGTCGGGGCCGTAATATTTTTGATAGATTTCGCGGTACATCTTGCGCATCGACTCGGCCGACAATGCGCCGCCAGATTCCACAATTTCATGGATTTTAAGCTCGAATTCGGAAAACAGCACCTGACCGTAAAAAGTCCCGATAATCTGGTTGATGTAATAATTGAGGAGGTACAACTTCTGGTCTCTGTCCTTGGCGTTCTTGATCAAATAGTCGATCATGATAGCCTCATTACAGGTCGAGGCCACCTCGGCGGTGAAAAGGGAATACCCGGCATAGGTGATCGGTTCGTTCTTATTGGTATAATGGGAATGCATGGCATGCCCCAGTTCGTGCGCCAGCGAAAAGATGTTATCGAGTGTTCCGGCGTAATTGAGCAGGATATAGGGATGCACCGAGTAGGTCCCCCAGCTGTAGGCGCCGCTGACCTTTCCCTGATTTTCATAGACATCGACCCAACCCGATGCAAGAGCCATATTGAGATTTTCCAGATACTCTTTCCCCATCGGCTTCAACGCCGTAATCAGGGTCTGTTTGGCTTTCTCGTAGTCGGGGAATTCCATTTTGGCTTCCGGCACCAGCGAAACCCACATATCATAGGTGTAAAGGGTATCCAGTTTCAGGACTTTCTTGCGGAGGGCGGTATAACGGTGCAGAGGGGCAAGATTTTTATTGACCGCATCGATCAGATTATGGAAAACTGCCGTCGGAACATTGTAACCATCAAGGCTTCGCTCCAAACAGGTGCTGTACTTGCGTGCCTTCGTATAGAATAGATCGGCGTTGATAGAGGAACTGAGATTGGTAGCCAGAGTATTGAGATAGGCCTTATAAGCGTTGTTATAAGCATCGCTGGCATCTTTGCGAACCTGCCGATTGGGTGACTCCAGAAGAACCCCATAACGCTCTTTGGTCAGCTCGATCATCTCTCCTTTTTCATCTTTGACCGGCGGATATTTGATATCGGCGTCATCGATCATGGAGAACAACTGGATAAAGCTCCGAGTGACATTTCCGGTCATGGCCAGAAGGTTCTCCACCTCGCTCGACATAATATGTGCTTTGCGACGAATAAGGTCTTCGATATAGAATCGATAGACGGCCAGTTGGGAATCGGAATTCAGAAATGATTTGAGAGTATCATCGGGCAAGGCGAGTATCTCCGGCTCGATGAAAGCGGTTGCTTGACTGAAATCGGTGCCGACGGCCGAAATCCGGTCGCCCATTTCCTGATATTTGGAGACCCTGGTGTCCTCATCCTTTTTGAGGAAAGCATACACAAAGAGGCGGTGGAAATTAGAGCTGAGCGAATCATTAAGCATAAGACAGCCGGCGAGTGTCTCGGAGAAACTGCCCAGTTTTCCCTCAAAGGCCGCAAATTCGGGGATACGTCCTTTGATTTCAATAAAAGCCTTTTCCCAAGTCTCATCGGAGGGGAATAGGTCTTCCAGTTTCCATTTATATTTGGCGTCGATCTGATCGCGGGTAGGGGCCGCTTTGACCGGTGCGGCGTTTTCAGCTTGTGCCATAGCCATTGTCGCTCCCAAGGTTAGAATGAGGATGGCGAAGATTGCCTTGCGCATGAACATCAGGTAGTCTCCCTGTCTTTGGGTTGAATATGATATATGCATAACGCATAAGTTTGTCTAATATCTTACAAATACGCAGAATATCAAGCGGAGGTTTTCAGTTTTTGATGTGGAGGGGTTCAAAAGAGGGTGAAATTATCTGATATGAAGTATCGCCTTATTTACACACAAAAACCAGGGGCGTATATAAGAACGCCCCCGAAAATATAGAACCTGTCCGACCGCGCTCAGTCAGGAACCGTTTTAGATACGGCGACCTCCGCCGTCATCGGTCTGCTCGGCCTTCGGACGCGCCTCATTTACTTTGAGAGCCCGCCCCTGGATCTCTTTTCCATCCAGACCCGTGACAGCCGCCTGCCCTTCTTCACTGGAGGGCATTTCGACAAATCCGAAACCGCGTGATTTCCCGCTGAATTTGTCTTTGAGAATGGTCACATTGGCGACCTGACCGAATTCCTCAAAGACTCTGCGCAAATCATCCTCGCTTGTCTCAAATGACAAATTCCCGACATAGATGTTCATCATAGACTCCTGAAAATAATGTATCTAAGGTGATTAATAAACAAAGAGAATTTCCTGATTCAAAAATGGATAAAATCGCCTGATCGTGCCCGCAAATTTGATTGTTTCCGAAATGTGGTCAAAATCTATGCTATACTAACAACTTCCAGTAACGGCATGGAATCTATACAACTCTTCTCCGTTTGTCCAGTCCAAAATCAGAAATCAGATAGAATTTTTTGGAATAGTCGGTTTCACGACACAAAAGCAGTGGGGTTATGTCCTGATTAGGAATTTCCCCGGGATTATCGCCGCATCATGCCGAAATGGTAAAACCTGATTTCCGGGGCAGTCGCACTGCGTGAGGTCTCTCAAGCATCAGGCTTATTCATTCCAGACGGGCCGGGCGATTTTGCCGATAAAGAGAATGGCTCCCGACTGGTGCTCGTGTATCAGGAATATAAACGGCCGGTTGATCAGCATGCCCGGATTGAAACTGTCAATCATCACCACGGCCGTCACAGCCGCCGCCTCGGTGCCGTTTTCATCGACCTGGACGAAGGTTTTATGTTTAACCTGATCTATCCATCCCACGCCATCGACAAACATCTTGCTGAAATCGGCCCCGCCGCCGAATGCAATGGTCATCCCGAGCGCCTGGAGTGCATCATTCAGTTTCACCCCATACTCGAATCTGAATCGCGGCATGGCAATCGGCATCACCGCCTTGTAAAAGCTTTTTCTCCAGACCGCCCAGTTGGCGTCATTTAACTGCGCTGCCACTTGCTCCGGTGTCACCGATGGCAAAGGGAGAAGTATCGCCATACTGAAATTTTCATCACCGTAAGGAAGATCGACTGCTTCAAACAAGTCATTGGCGAAGTACAGAAGAGTATCCTCGCGCGCCATCATCCGGCTTGAAATTTCGGTACTATCACTCAGATAAAAGGCGCCGTCATAAGATTCGGCACTGTCGAAGAGATGGGTCCAGGTTCCTTTGAAATAGATGGCATTCATCAGTAGCATGGCCACATCGGCCGGCAATCCGCCTTTGAATATCTCCTTTATCTTGCCGTTGGTGTTAATATTAACCCAATTGTCGATGGAATCGACCGTTCCCGGAGCAAGAAAGTCAACCTCTTTTACCGTGGCATCGAAATAATCCCGGCTCAGGGTAACAAACTCGGGCTGTATCGTTTTCCCAATCCGCGACCAGATAGAATTGGCGATCTTGAATGCGACGGTCGGGTCAAGCCGGGTAAGAATTTTGGTAAGGTTCCGATATGCTTCGTTTATCTCCCGGTCGGTTAGTCCGGCCAGTTCAAGAGTCTTGTTCATGGCTTCGCGGGTCGTTCCGGCGGCGCCGTTGCGTGTCATACCGAGCGCATAGGAGACAGATAACGGCGAGACAAAAATGTTATTCCCGGCCGGTTCCCGTGCCGAGATTTCCCGGAACAGGTTAAAACCGAACCGATTGGTTGATTCCGCCAGACTTTTATCGGCGGCGGTCAACTCGATCGGGGGATTCTGATGCGGCGGCTTGGCCGGCTGAACTGGAGCAGCCGAATCTGAGCAGGAAAGGCCACACAGGGTCAGGGCCGTTAAAACCAGAAGTCTAATTATTTTCCTCATAATTCCTCACTTGCTAACATCTTATATAATAAATGTCGGAGAGGAAGGGCGAGAGGTTCATATTATCTAAATTAAAGATATTGTTTTCAGCAATTTTGTGCAATGCAAATTAATATCTGGCTGGAACTGAAGCCTCCCCATGGAGTTTTCCAAACAGTGTAAACCGAAATGGATTGTGGCGCAAACCACCGCCGATAACTGCCCGATGATTTCGGTATTCGAGAAGCGTGGTTTTACGGTCAATTACAGCACGGCCGATTCAACGGTGGAGCTTGTGAAGGCGATTGATTGGTAGGGCGGACACGCCCGCCCTATTCGACGTTGTTATTTCCAATATTATTATTCTAGCTCTAAAAACTGCCTTTCAGACCGGCAGCAAAGCCCAATTCCTCGACTCCGTGGACCCGACCATAACGCAGGGCGGCACTGGCGGAAAGATGTTTCTGAAGCGGAAGTTGCATCTGGTACAAGAACCCCGGCGAATCATAAAGACCGCCGGAAAACCCAAAATAGAAACTGGCCAATTTTTGATTGGTGGAAACGACACCGATATCATAGTATCCTCCTCCGGAAACCAGAGGAGTATTTTCATTGTAACTGGTTATGAAACAAATAGACCGGGGATTGCCGAAACGCAAATGAAATGAGCCGTCAAAGGCCATATCCTCGTGGCCGGGCGAAAGATTCAGCGGCCGCCGTCCCGACATAAAGCCGAAACCGATACCTGCTTGACGGGTCTCCAGACTGATGCTGGGGTTGACGTAATTGAATCTAACCGGCCGGGGCGGAGAAGGCATGAAGGAATCGCCGTTGTTCATGTCACTCTGACGGATCGGATAGCGGTACGATTCGGAGCGCCAGCCCCCCCAGGCAATGCCGATCACAATCGGCGAATTCTGACGCGGCGGAATGGCCAGATGAGCGGATAGAGCGTAATCATTGAAAGTATTTTTTTGGGCGGCCACCGGTTCGCCGCACTCGCGGATTACGGAAGCATATTGCCCGGTGCCGATATGCCCCGAAAGAACGACACTGGTTGAATCGGGATTGCCGCGATAAATGCCAAACGGCAGAACCAGTATGAAGCCGAAACAAAAGGTGTGAACAAATGGTCGCAGCAGGGAATTGATTCGGTCGCTCAATTTGCGCGGCGATTTTCTATAATGGGAAAAGCGCATATTCAAATCCTCCTAGTCTTATATAAAATATAAAGATTCAGGCTATTTTGGCAACAGTTCTTTTTGCAACCGGGAAGGTCGCGGCCTCGACCGGACAGTCTTCCACCACTCTGCACAATTTTCCCCTTGATTTCGTCTTTAGTGTTGAAACGCCCATTGCTATTTCGCATATTGAAAGAGTTGAATTCCTGTTTCTTTTGACAACCGGCCCGTTGAAAGGTTCAAAACAGGCAGTTATTTATGGCAGAAATATATCTTTCAAGAGTCAAATTTGCGGCGCTCTGCCTGACTCACAATTGTAATCTGCGATGCCGCTATTGCTATACCGGCGAAAAAGTGAATAAATCGATGAACCGGGAAACCGCCCAACGGGCGGTCGATTTTCTGCGCGACCAATCCGACGGCAGCTGTGTCATCACCTTTTTCGGCGGTGAGCCATTGAAGGAATTTGACCTGATGAAAGCGATCGTCGCATACAGCCGGGGAAAATTCGGCCGCAGGATTGAATTCCGCATGAGCACCAACGGGACTCTTCTAAAGCCGGAGATATTGGAATTTCTGAAAGAAAACGAAATATATTTTGTCCTGAGTCTCGATGGTAATCAGAAACAGCATGATTGCAGCCGTTGTTTTGCCGATGGTCGCGGTTCGTACAGTATGATCGCCGACAAGCTGGCCAATATCTTTGCCGTCAATCCCTACACCATTGCTGTGTCGGTGGTTGTCCCGGAGACAGTAGGATATGTTGCCGCAGGTACGATGGACCTCTTCGGTAAGGGATTTCGATATGTCCTGCAGACACTCGATTATTCCGCCGGGTGGGAAAATCAGCACCTGAAAGAACTTGAGAGACAGTACCGGGAACTGGCAGCATTCTATTACCGCAGTCTGACGGCGGGGAAGAAGATTTTCTATAGCCCGTTTGACGAGCGGATCAAAACCCGGGCGCAGAAACCATACGGCCAGGGCGACCTCTGCGATCTGGCCAATACGCAGATTGCCATTGCCCCCTCGGGGAAAATCTACCCCTGCGTGCAGTTTATCGGCACCGATGATAAATCATTCCGTGAAAATTCCATTGGCGACGTAACGAACGGTTTTGATGAGGTGCAGCGCCGGCGTTTCGTGGGGCAGAACTATCTGGACAAAGAATCATGCCGCGGTTGTGCTCTGTACGGCCGTTGCGCCACTTATTGCGGATGTGTCAATTGGCGCGCCACCGGGGCGCTGAACAGAATCCCGCCGATAATTTGCGAGCATGAGCGGATGCTGATGCCGATAGTCGATAAGATGGCCAACAAACTCTGGAAAAATAATGTCGCCTTATTTAGGAGAAAGTTCTACGAGAAATCATTTCCGATATCATCATATATGGAAGATTGTCTTATGGAAGGGAGGATATAAAATGTTAAGGATCAGAATAATCAGGAAATATACACTGCCGCGATATCCCGGGGGAATCTATCATTCCAAACCTGAGCCCAGATCAATTAAGATTATTAAAGGAAGCCTGGCAGCGGCTCTAATGGCGACATTTCTGGATTCCTGCAATTGTGTCGGGGTGACCGGCCCGCCGCCGTTGCCACCCGGAATGGTGACCGAAAACGAGGCCAGGGCGGTTGTCAACCGGGTGTTCGCCAGAAATGAAATCGCACTGGAGCATGATAAGGCTCTGACATTTCATTATCCGGAGAATGATTCCACCATACTGAATCTTGACGGATACAACGACTCACTGAATGTCGGCTATGAATATATATATCAGAATGATGACAGTTTGTTCACCTCACAGATTGTTCAGGCTCTTGACAGCGCCGCGCATAGTACTGGTGGGCCGTATGTCAAAGCAATCGAGGCCATCCAAAAACACTCCGACTACGGCATTTTTCTGGACAGCCTGATGCAGAAATTCATTGATACCTTGAAAGCGCAGGGAGTATTTTAGAGTGGAATATTCGGGCGGCCGGGCGGTCGCCCCGGTCATAAATTTCGTGAAATATGAATCTGGTTCTGCGTTTCAGCCTCTGATGAGACGGAATATTTTCCTCAGTGGATTGACCTTGATATCTTGTCTCAAATATACAGTATCGGACCTGTCCCGGTACCACTTTCGGTAGCCATTTTCGCTCATCCAGTTTTCAATCTGGGGAAGATATGGATTCCGGTACTTCTTCCACCCGGTTTCCAGAGATATGACCAGCGGTCGGCTCTTGAGGTGCATAAGGACATACCATTCACACCCTTCGGTGTCAATACTCAGGAGATCGATTGTACCGTCATCAAAGTCACTGAAAATGCGGGCCTCGGCATAAAATATATCTTCCGGCGCCGGTTGGTATTGGTCGTTGGCCAGCGCCGGAGAAGTTTTCAGGTCCGCGACAAAGGTCGATGCGCCGTCACGATACAGCCGAATTGGCCCGTTTTCAGCATAAATGGCA
The DNA here is from genome assembly GCA_026397505.1 of Candidatus Zixiibacteriota bacterium. Lineage (NCBI taxonomy): Bacteria > Pseudomonadati > Candidatus Zixiibacteriota > Candidatus Zixiibacteriota bacterium. The sequence continues at coordinate 16,967 of JAPLUR010000122.1, read as the reverse complement.
TATGGAAATATCCGAACATTCGAATTATTTTTGAAATAGTCTTCTATTTTCTCTATACAGTCGGGATCCGGCTCGAATAAATCGGCCCGGACACCATCTTTAATAAATCCGAGAATATTGGATGATTCCGGCAGATAGACGCCAACCTCAGCCACGTGGTTAAAATTAAATCCCCAAATTCTGGTTTTGCGATACAGCCTTTCATTCATGAGAATTTTCTCTCTTGATGCATTATAGAGTTTTCCGCCGGGGATTTTCCTTTCAGAATCAGACAAAGGCGAATCAAGAAGAAGGGCCTGAAATGATTCATTAGTTTCTCCGCAAAATCGCCATTTGGCACTTTAGACTTTATCATCGGCTTTCATGGATAATGAATCATGATGGATATCAATTGGCAAGAAGATTTCATTAATATGGCCTGTTTTTAGAATGAAAAACCCCTTAAAGCTCCGAAGAATATGGAGCTGAAAGGGGTTCAATGACATTCTCAGCGTCGCATGATATCCGAACTCCTGAAGGGTCTCGATCTGCAACCGGCGACATCGAACGACGTTTATGGCTTCTTCGCTGCTACTGCCGCTTCCTCCTCCTTGGATGTTTTCGGCACCAAACCGGCGGAGCGGAGATTGATGAACTTCTTCAGAACATCAAACCAGAACGGCGCCCCCAGCGAAACTGCGACAGCAGTCATCAACCAGCCCAGCAGATGCTCCAGAACCCAATTGAGAGTGAACTTAATCGCAGCCCATGTGCCGCTGCCCTTGTCTCTTTCCGCCTTAGCGACGGATTCTTTAAAATGAGCTCGATATCCTCCAATCGGAAGTTTCACCGCGGCCAGAGCGGTAGTGAGCTGTTGGATTCGCTTTCCTGCGCGAAGTGAATCACTCATTGGAACTGCCGTTCTCCCGGGTAGTGTAATTGGGAATTTTTTTACCTCAATGCTGTCACCAGTTTCATTTGATGCCGCAGGTTCGTATTCCTGCCAGTGCGACTCAACATAGCTGGTAACGCCGGCCCGTAGCGAAGGGTCGCGCCAGAGGGAGTCGGCAATGACCATCGTGTCGATATTGAGTCCCACCGCCAATACTATTCCAATCGCAAACGATATTAATCTGGCTTTGCGGCTGTACCAACCATTCAGCCGGCCCATGGTCTCATCAAACCAATCTTCAACTTCTTTGCGCAGATTGTCCGCCTTCGCCGCACGCGATATTACGAATGTCTTGAGGGCAATTTTCAAATCGGGATGAATATTCGCTTTGTCAATCATATCCGTCAGAACCTGCGGCGATTTTGCGGAAACATCTTCTCCGGGGAAAATAAGATCAAAGACAACCATGGCGAAAGTGCGGGCGGGAATGTATGAGGGCTTTCGCTTGATTGTTGACTTTGAACCGCCTTTTTCCCACTTCTCCTCGCAGAATGCTTTTATGACCGGGTGGTCATAAAACCGCTCCCCCAGAGAGTTGGGATTCGCTTTCCCGGAACCGGTGTCCGGAGGATCTTTCAGAAGACCTTTTATGGCTTTTTCCAGCGCTATGGCCCGGGTCTTGAAAACCTGCGCAAACCATTCATTTACCGAGCTGACAAGAAGGCTTAAGAGCAGGTAGATAAAAGCCAACCCGATCGTGACTTCAATGACCGCCGATATTGACATATTTCTCCCCCTGGGTTAGATATTGTTTGTTGATGATTGTCATATACCAACAACCAGTTTCAGATTTATCATGTAATGTCAAACATGCCTATCGGGAAAATCCCGACAATTTATCGCTGATAATCACTCGCTGAGTCTCGATGTTGAATAACAACGCCGCGCACTAAATAAAGGAGACCCGGGATATAAAAAACAAGTGGAAAAATTGAATTTTTTTGCTACCCCTCCCCTTTTTGGAAAACCGGGATAACTTATCCCAACCGGGCCATGGCCGCCACCGGATTAAATCAATTTCTTAAGAAACCCTCCGGCTTCAGTCAGTTTTTGCTCCGCCTCTACTTTTGAAGCCCCAAGCCGGTGCATCACCAAAGCCGTTTTGACCGAGCCTCCCGCCGATTTCAGCAGCCGGTCGGCATTGTCATAGTTGATATTGAGAAACTCCATCAATATTTTTCTTGACCGGGCGGCCAGCTTTTCGGAGCGGGCCTGAAGGTCAACCATTAGGTTCCCATAGGTCTTCCCCAGAAGAATCATGGCAGTCGTGCTTATCATATTGAGGGTCATCTTTTGGGCCGTACCAGATTTCATCCGGGTCGAGCCGGTGATTACCTCCGGGCCGACCGGAAGAATTATCAGAATATCCGGTTTCATCACTAATATGTCAGCTTTGTTGCAGGCTATTAAGGCAGTCCGGCATCCGATAGATGCCCCATATTCTAAACCGGCAATAGTGTAAGGTGTCCGCACCGAAGCAGCCAGACCGATGAGGAAATCATTTCTGCTTAGATTCACTTTTTTCAAATCCTCCACCGCCCAGTCGGTTCGGTCCTCAGCCCCCTCTTTGGAGAGAATCAGGGTTTCATATCCGCCGGATATCAGGCCGATTATTTGTTTCGGGTCGGTGCCGAAAGTAGGAGGGCATTCGGAAGCATCAAGAACACCCAGTCTTCCCGATGTCCCGGCGCCGATATAGATAATCCGTCCCCCGTTTTTCAATGTTCGGGCGGCTATCTCCGCCGCCCGGGCGATCTCGGGCAGGACTTTTTCGACGGCAAGAGCAACTTTCTTATCTTCGTTGTTTATTCGGGTGACAATATCCAGCGGCGAGAGGGTGTCGATATCGGTCGTATCGGAATTGACCTGCTCGGTATCGAGATGGGAAAGAATATCCACCAAATTCTTGCGCACAGAATCATCCATAAAAGGGAATTAAGGAAAATATCGGCATTGAAGCAAAGAGAATTCGGAAAAATCTATGGCAAGGTGGTTATGTACATTGAATCCCGCCGAGTTACCGTAATCGCTCCCCAGCTTCCGGTGAAATTGTACCGGGCAATATTGGGGTCGATTCCGGTTGGGAAGGAAGTAGGCAGATTATGGCTGGCAATCGGCGCGCCATAATAGGCATAGACATAAATATAATACCATCCGGTGTCGAGATTTCCTGAGAGACGAAAAGCATCTGGGGGGATAGTAACCGAGGTGGTCCCGGTGGTCACAAATTGCTTAAAGCCGGTGGCATGATAAATTAGATCGCGTCGAATTACACCGAAAGCATAACCGTTGCTTCCGGCCGAGGTCAACCAGGATATTTTCACCTGCCGGCTGCCGCCCGGATTCAGCCGAGTATCGGGTACAATCGAATAAATGGAAAAATCGGCTGGTTGGTAAAAAGAAACGGAATCATCGCGGATACCCGGGTCGGTCAATCTTAGATGGTAACTCCCCTGAGGGATTGAATCGGCCGCCGGATATGATTTAAGATAAAAACTGTCGACATATTTCAGCGTGTCATTTTTGATACGAATGAGCGCCGTGGTCAGGATAGTATCATTGCGCTTGACTTTGGCTTCAACCACAACCGAATCATTGTCCAGATTTTTGACCGACGCTCCCTGCAGAAAATGGCCATTTTTTTCAGAGGGGGTAATTCTCTGATCGCAACCCCAGACAGCCAGAAGATAAAAGGCCAGCAGACCCAAAATAATCAGGTTTTTCATATCAATCACTATATCGGAATTTTTTCCAATCAATTCAAGAGAAATTTTGCCCCAGGGGATTCTCGGCCGGAGTCTTCTGACCCTGACCCCTATCCATTCCAAGGCGCAACACATTGTCAGACAAGATAATAGGAGACGACAAGAGACCCGGAGAAGTCTGTGATATTGATAACCCTCTTTTGTCCTTGCATAATTACCCTGATTTCGATTATTTGTAAATAAGGCAAAAGATATTTTACAGATTATTGCCTGGAATCTGTATAAATTGATATGGATATTTTGCCGGAGTTTTCGCTGCCATTCTATGGATATATCCAGTAATCGTTTACCACCAGCGAAAAAGGGAACAAGACGAGGGCCAGAGATGTTATATGATATTGAATTGTTTGAATTACCCGATCCGACCCATGAGTAGAGAATTCTCATGAGCGAATTGAATTCGGGAAATAATAAAAAGGGTAAGTTTGAAGCCCAGGCGCTGATACACCTGGACGCTCTTCATCGGACTGCTCTCCGGATGACCCGGAATGAGAATGAGGCCGAGGATTTGGTTCAGGAGACGTTTCTTAAAGCGTACCGCTTCTGGGATAAGTTCGAAGAAGGTTCCAATTGTCGGGCGTGGTTGTTCAAGATAATGACCAATATCTTTATCAACAACTACCGCGCCAAATCGAGGACGCCACAGGTTGTTGACTTACAGGATGTTGATGATGATTTCTTATTCGGACAGTTATCGGCTCTGGGACCTGCGGAGAATCCGGAACAGCATTTCTTTGCCAAGGTTTTTGACGACGATGTTAAGAGAGCCGTTGAGGAGTTGCCCGAGGATTTCCGGCTGGTTGTGGTGCTCTCCTTTCTGGAGGGATTCAGCTACCAGGAGATTGCCGAGATCGCCGGTCTTCAGATCGGAACGGTTAAATCGCGACTTCATCGGGGGCGCAAGCTTCTTCAAAAAGCTCTCTGGGATTACGCAGTTAAGAATGGTTTTATCAAGGAAGCAGCCAAATGACATGCCAGGAAGCCCTGAGACTACTCTATGAAGTAATTGATAAAGAAGCCGATCAAATCGATACCGAAAAAGTCCGAGCGCATCTCGAAAACTGCCGCGACTGTATGAAGCGCTATGAATTCGAGACGATGTTCAAAACGTTTGTCACCGATAAAGCGACCTCCCCGACCATAACCGAACAGCTGAAATATAGAATTCTCGCCCGTCTTGAGGAAGGTGAACCAGAGTCAGGGGGTTTTTTTACAAATTTTTTTAAGAATAAAAATCTAATTTTTGCCGCGGCGGCTATTCTGGTACTCTTTCTGGTTTCGGCCCTTTCTCTTTCCCAATTGTACCGCCATCGTACTTACGTTTATCCTTTCGAAAAACATCATCTGGAAGGAAATCCGTTATCTATTATGGAGAATAATAGGGGCATTCCGCTCCCGCAGATAAGGGACTATCTGGCCTCGAACCTGCATCTTGCCCTGAGCGACAGCGTAGCGGGGTATCAGATGCTGCATGGCGGTTATGATGATATCATCGGACACAAATATGTTCACCTGCGATACCAGAATGGGTCTGCCAGGGTCTCGCTTTTCTTCGGCCGTGCCGCCGATACCGTCTTACCCAATTTCCAGAAAACCGTCTATTCCGGAATGGAGTATTTCCGGCATGTCTGCGCTGACTGCCAGATGATCTATTGGAAGCATGGCGATTCTATTGCCATGGCTATTTCTGAAGATAAAACCATTGATTTACCCGCCTTCATAGCGACTGTACGGCCCATATAGCTCAAAAAACTATTGCTAATATTCCTCCTGCTCGATATTATGCGGCGATGCTAAAGCGGAATTCGGTTCCTCTCACAACAATTTTCTTTATAACTTGCCTTTTTCTATTATTTCTTGCTGCCTCGGCCAGTTCGGAAACCGCCATCCGCGACACTTTTGTCCGGCAGATATCCCGCTACATATGGCACTACGATTATTATAATGCGATCGATAACGCGCGGGCAATCGTGGTCAATGAACCGCAGAATCCGGTCGGATATTTTCTATTAGGGACAGTTTACCAGACGATTTCCGAGGAATACCGCACGGATCGTTTCAAAGATAGCGTTACTTATCTTCTCGATAAAGCGATTGCCTTGACGGAGGAAAGAATAGACAGCGATCCGGAAAATCCCGACTGGCATTTTATCACGGGGGCGGGGCACGGTTATCGGGCATTGCATCGCGCCTTTCACGGAGACTGGTGGGGGGCTTTCAAGGATGGTTTTCAGTGCAGTTCACACCTCGAACGCACGCTGGAGCTGGATAGCACTTTTTACGATGTTTATCTGGGGCTGGGGGCTTATCATTATTGGAAAACGATTAAATCCAAGGACTTTCTCTGGCTCCCGTTTGTCAGCGACCGCCGCGAACAGGGAATAGAAGAGATTATCAAGGCGGCCGAGCATGGCTATCTGTCGACATACAATGCCCGCGAATCGCTTCTCCGGGTGTATCTGAACGAAGGGCGATACGCCGAGATGCTGCGTCTGGCCGATTCCCTGGCCGAGTTAAATCCCGGTGACCCCTATTGCCTGCTCTATCATGCCCAGGGGCTGATGGCGGTCGGCCGTCTCGATGAAGCCGAGGGGAAATTGCGGATGTTGCGCGCCGCCTGGAAAAAATCCCCTTTTTATGATCCTTTCGGATTCTATGAAGTCGAATATCTTGCCGCCGAAATTTTCTTTCAGAAAGGGGATAAAGAAGCGGCCCGCAAAATAATCGATAAAATCATCTCGGATAGCTCGATGAAGAAGGCGAATGCCTATTTCGCCGAGACTCTGGATAAGGCGGAATCTCTTGCCAAGAAGCTGCGATGAGATATCTTCTTTTTCTGACCGGCATTCTTCTGGCCGGGTCTGCGATGACGCAGCCATTACTCTCTTTGGAAAAGATTGAAGCTATACTGGCCGGTGAAGAGGCTTTACTGGCAACCGATTGGCCGGCGGCATATGCCATTTACGACAAATTGCATCGCGAGGATACAACCGACCCGGCCGGATATCTTTTTCGGGCCGGAGTACTTCAGGCGGAAATGACCGACCGCGAGGAAAATCTTTATGGGGTCAGGTTTAATGCTCTTCTGGATAGTACCCAATATCTTGCCAAACAAAAACTGCGTGGCTGCTCCAGGCGCGATTCGGCGCTCTGCTATTTGTACCTGGGATACCAGTATGCCTACCGTTCATTGTGGGAATCACGTTTCGGATCCAGCCTGGCGGCGCTTGGCAGCGGAATGAAGGCCAAAGCTGCTTATGAGGATGGTCTGAAAGCCGATTCCACCCTATATGACCTATATCTCGGGTTGGGCTCATATCACTACTGGAAATCTGTCAAAGCGGGGTTTCTTCGTACTATTGGCCTTTTCGGTGACGACCGGGCGCAGGGAATTGAGGAGATCAAATGGGCCATTGATTCCTCACTCTTTTCGGGTAAATCAGCCCGGGCGGCGCTGATCTGGATATGGATCAATGAAAAAGACTATGATTCGGCGATATCATTGGCGACCGAGATGTCCCAGCAATATCCGAGCGGGAATACATTTCTCTGGCCTCTGGGGAAAGCATATTTCAAGAGCGGACAATATTCGCCCGCAACGGAGACATATAATAGGATTCTGGAGAGATTAAAGACGGAACCGGGAAATTACTACAATGTCATTGAAGCCGCTTACTGGCTCGATTTATCATTCGATAAGCTGGGCGCAAAGAAAAAGAAAGACAGTATTGCCGCATACGTAGACTGGATTTATGAAAATATTCCCAAAGAGATAAGAAGAAAACAGCGAAGCCGGCTGGGATATCTTCAAAAATAGAAATTGAGGCGTTGCCACAGTCGCAGTGGAACCCGGGCTGGCCGCGGCCAATGATACTATTGCTTTGATCTCTAATTAAGATTATCTTCGCTGAGAGTCTATGAAAAACGAAAAAGAAGAAATTACAATCAAGCTGACGGCAGAAGTCACCTGCGCGGGTTGAGCCTCTAAGTTGGGGCCAAAGTTTTTGGCTGAACTGCTGAAGAAACTCCCGGCCGAGACCAATCCCAATCTTCTGGTTGGGTTTGAGACTTCGGATGATGCCGGCATATATAAGATAAACGAACGTCAGGCACTGGTGCAGACGGTCGATTTTTTCCCGCCGATCGTCGATGATCCGTATGCTTTCGGGCAAATTGCGGCCGCCAACGCCCTTTCTGATATCTACGCCATGGGCGGCAAACCGCTCACGGCGCTCAATATTGTCGGTTTCCCCGAGGCCACCATGCCGCCGGATATCCTGATTAAGATACTTCTGGGGGGAGCCGCAAAGATTCGCGAGGCCGGAGCGGTAATTGTCGGCGGGCATTCAATCAAGGACAAAGAACTTAAATACGGCCTGGCGGTCACCGGGATCATTGATATTGACAGGATTGTAAAAAATGCCGGAGCCAAAATCGGCGACAAACTTTTCTTGACCAAACCTCTCGGCACCGGGATAATCACTACGGCGATTAAGCGCAATATGGCCGCGCCGGAAGATATAGAGGCGGTGACTGCCATGATGACCCGGCTGAATAATATCGCCTCGGAGTTGATGCTGCAGTTCTGCGCTCATGCCGCCACCGATATCACCGGCTACGGCCTTCTGGGGCACGCCTATGAGATGGCCGCTGCTTCCAATATCGGTATTGTATTTCATTATGACACTCTTCCTCTTCTGCCGAATATTCTTAAATATGCCGAATCAGGCGCGATTCCCGGGGGAAGCAATGCCAACCGCGAATATCTGGTAGATAAAGTGACCATACCCTCCCGCCTGTCTGTCCCTATGACCGATATACTTTTCGATCCGCAGACATCAGGGGGACTTTTAATTTCTTTGCCAAAAGAAAATGCGGTCGGCTTTGTTCGTGAGGCGGCGCAGCGGCAATTACCGGTGTATGAAATCGGTGAAGTGACAGCAAAGGGCGCGAAAGCAATTGCAGTCGACTGAAGTACTAATTCATTATTCAACCGAAATTTGTATTGATATCTATGATTGAACGAGGGATAGGCATAATGCCCATCCCTCAAAACATTAGATTGAATCCTATTACAGACACACCGGGGCCGGACCCCCTTTGTAAAGATAATTTATCAAATAAGTGACATCCTGAAGATTGAGGTTGCCGGAATGATTCACATCGGCTGCCTGCCAAACCGGCATGGGCGCGGATCCCCCCAGGTATAGAAATTTGAGAATATATGACACATCCTGTATGTTGACTAAACCATTGTTATTGGCATCACCGCAAATGAAATCGCAGGCATCACCGATACCATCGGCATCAGAATCATGCTGGTCGGGATTGGCAATCATGGGGCAGTTATCGGTCAGATCGGGGATTCCATCATTATCGTCATCCGGGTCGCAGAGATCACCGAGACCGTCGTGGTCATTATCGGCCTGATCGGGATTAGCCACACTCGGGCAGTTGTCGCAGGCATTAATGATACCATCGTTGTCGGTGTCGGGCGTTCCGGCCGGGGCTGTAATGGTTATGTAATTCACCTTGGTTTGCTGATTGCTGCCGCACATGTCGGTCACTTTCAGGGTAATCGTATATGATCCCGGGCATGAATAGCTATGGTATACCGAATCCAAGCTTGTTGTAACCTGATTACCGTCGCCAAAATCCCACCAGTATTCCATTGGTGGTGTATATATGATCTCGTTGCGGAAGACTATGTTATGGTTCAAGAGTGCGGTGGTGTGATCGGTCATAATCAATGCCGGCAGGATTTGGCAGTTTACATGAACCATGTTTGGTCTGATTAATGTATCGGCCGTGCATTGATTCGAGGCTATTAAGGTCACGGTATAAACACCCGGGCCGTATGTATGCGTTGGATCAGGGGCTGTTGATGTGCCACCATCGCCGAAATCCCAAAACCAGGCCGAAGGTGAATTCAAGCAAAATTCGCGGAATGGAATCGTCAGCGTGCGATCACCGGTGGCATGGATAGGCGTAAAGTCGGCATATGGACGTGCGCAGCCCAATCTAAACCGATGCGAAATCACCTGGCCGTTGTTTTCTGCGAGGTCGGAGCCGCGGATACGCAGAAAGCAGCTATCGGAATTGATATTGGGCGTATGCCAGAGATATTTACCGACATTGGGCATTAATGGCACACTCTCCGGGGGCGACGCAGCCGCACCCATACCATTGTTATAGGGAAGCGGACCGGCAATTTGGGACCAGGTGCGCTTGTTATTTGTGGAAAGCTCCACATAAAGAGAGCAGGAGTTAAGCACCCCCGGTGGCGCCATTCAGATTATAGTTAAGGTGTCATTCTTATTGATTTCGGTCATGCCGGCCGAGGGGTATATCAGATTGAAATCAAACGGCCCGCCTGTGAAAATCGCCCGATACCAATGAGCGGTGTCACCAGGCGCTTGATCTACGAAAAATTCATAGGGATTGTCCGTAGTTTGAAATAGTAAAACGCCTGAGAAATAAAGACGGTGTTCCCAATGATGAAATTGATAATAATAGCCGTCTTTAATGAATGGAGCCGCTTCCAGACCATGATATTCGCCCGGCATCCAACAATCCCGGTACGGCGCCTTATAATCCCAGCCGTCAACTCTCAAAGCAAAAGAATCAGCATATTCAGGGTTCTGATAGATATAATCAACATAGGCAATGCCCTGGGCCGCCCAATAACTGTATATGGCGCTTACCAAAGCCCAGGCCTCATTTTCGCGGTGGCCGTCCTCATTATTGAAAAATTTCTGCGCCTCAGCGGGTTGCGAAATGAAAGATGCCTCGGAAATCGTTGAAGCCATATATGACATCCTTAGGACGGCCTCATTTTGGGCTATAGGTTCGTTCCATGCATATCGAAATGCGCGGCGAATCAGATATAACACTTTCTGCGCAAAGTGCGGTGTAGTCTTGCGCGTCCAACCCACATAAGGCCCGTATGGTATTGTATCCATGTTGCAATAATATCCCCAGGAATACTGCACCGTTGGATTTGTACTGCCATTGTGATGGATCGAAAGAAACGCATCCGCTTCATAGGTATTGGCAATTGCCGGCCTGTCCTCCAGTTGAATAAAAGTATCAGTAAGACGGGTAAACCGATAATTACCCGTGAGTGATCCCATTTCAAGGCTGTCTTTAAGCAAAATGGCAATCTGTAAATTGACATCCTTTTCATTGTAACCGGTAATTGCAGAAGGTGCACCCCCATCTTCGCCGCCATGTCCGGGGTCTACGCAAACCTTAAATGCAGATGCAGTATATATGAGTGAAAAATAGACACAAATAAATATAATGATATGACCTGATAGAGAATTCCTGTATAATCTACGGATATTCATTGCAACCCCCTATAGATAATATATATTTTCTTGTTTGATTGGAAGGCGATTTTGCGTCCATCGGGCGCATAGACTGGAGTCGCACAATCAGTCAAGTGAATAATGCTATCAAGTATTTGTATTCTGCCAGTTTCAAGGATAAAGGTACCAATGCTGCGGACTATATACGATTCACCATCATCGCATCCACGTTGAAATAATATTTCATTACCTTTGGGATTGAAGGAACAGAATATGAAGCCACAACCAACTGTTTTTTGAGGCTTATTGGTAATGCATGTATCCATTACTATATATTGAGAATCGGCAATACGCTCAATGGTGCCGCCAACCATTATATATTTGTGATCAGGGCTGATTATCGGTGGCAACGGTATATAGTCGTAAGGCTTTCTTGATAGCCTTGTCGAATCCTGCATATCGGCGCGAACCAGGTAAAGCCCTTTATCACCCCACCGCAATATGTGGTTGTCAGATGCCGACGAGGCCTTATCGGCGGGCGCAAATTTGCTCTGCGGTATGATAGCGCTTTTCCCCGCCACCTTTTCGTTGATATAATATACATTCCCCTCCACTGTGCGCTCCGGCCCACTAACCTCAACCTCCTGTACGGCCGACATATTGGAATCTGCTGGAGTATTATCCACTAATATCCGCTCCTGGCCGGTGTTAATATCAATAATACTCAAACGAACAATGGTTCTGTTTCCAGCCAAAAAGCGCTGATGCATGAAAATTTCATCGTTGGACAGCCATTCATATTTATGCGGATAGGTGTTTGCCTTCCAGGCCTGCCGGGAATGGCCCAAAGTGTCCGAAATCGTCAAGTAGCCATTGTAGAAATAGGAAATCTTCGTCCCGTCCGGCGACCATTTGATCGGCCACAAGAACGGCACCCAGTCGGCTGGGCCAATCTCGATCACCTTCTCAATCGTGTAATCCCCGGCACTCGCCGAGCAGCCTATCAAACCCCAGCAGATACCCAAAAGCAGACCAATCACCATCAAATTTGCTATTCTCATCATTTCCTCCTTGTGTGTTGTTAGCCCAAAATATGCCATATTTTACTGCAAATCAAAAGAAACTGCTCATAGGCCATCCTTTCCCCCAAATTATTATGCAACACCGGATATTAACCGGCGCGTCTTGGCCAAGGCTCCAGATTTAGTTTCCCTACTACTAAGATGCCCCAAGGATTAAAAATGTCAAGAATTATTTTACCAGATCAAACAGGTCGACAATGCGCATCGGTTCGATATGGTAGAACCCCTGCCCATAGCGGCATCCCGCCTGCGAACCGAACGAGCGCGCCATCGATTCCAGCGACCAGATATAATCGCGCGATTTCTCCGGATTGAGAAACTGAGACTTATGGCATTTGAGCGCCTCAATCCATTGCTCGAAATACTCGGTGATATCGACCACGAAACTGGGAGTCAGCCCGGGCGGGAGAAAATAATGGAAGACCCGTTTGACCGAGTGAGGTTCTCCGGGAATCGGCATCTTCTTCAGCGTGGCGTAGCTGGCAGCATTGATTACAATCTGCCCGGCAGCAACATGATCGGGATGCGACTGTCTTTTCCCATGCCCTATCTGAGGGTAGGGCGCCAGGATTATCGAGGGACGGCACTTTCTTATCAGGCCGGCCAGCTCAATCCGTTTTTCATAGCTGTCAAAAAGACGGGCATCGCCCCAATCATAAGTGTGAATCAGATCGGAACCCATAACTCTGGCGGCATTGACCGCCTCTTCCGCCCTGATTTCGGGCGTTCCGCCGGTCCCCATCTCACCGGCGGTCAGATAGACAATGCCGGTCTTGTAGCCGCTCTTATTGAGCGCAATAAGTACGCCGCCGGTGCCGACCTCAACATCATCAGGGTGGGCGCCGATTGATATTAAATCGTAGCTTCTCTCGTCTATCATACAATTAAAAAGCCGGGCGGGCTGACACCCGTTCCCGGCTTTTGAGTTTCATTTTACACCCATCACGGGATAATGAAATGATCCGAGTGGAATTTCAGGATTTTCTCCAGCATATCATAGGTGTAATTGTTGCCGCTCGCCGGGACTCCGGAATACCCATCAAACATAAGATACTGATGAGCTTTATTCAGACCGGTCAGATGGTCATGGAAGGCCAGGGTCTGATCGAAGTATCCGAAATCGCTCTGGGGCGAGGCCGCCAGGAAGATCGCTGTGGCATCGAGCGCATCGGGATAGGCGGCCAGAATATTCTCAATATTGTTGCTCAGCCACATATTCCAGATCGGATAAACGGCACCGGTGGAATCATAAACGCTGCCGGTGGAATCGAAGGGAAGATGAAACTTGACGGTCGAACTGCTGCCGAAAGGTGCAAAATAGGTGGCCGAATCGGTAATGACGAAGCTGTCACCGGTAGTGCCGGTATCGTGCGGCGAATAGTTGCAGGCCGCAGCAATGAACAGGTTGTTCAGCGGCTTGGAAGAGGAAGTATCCAGGGAGCGATAATTGGCGCTTCCCTGAACTTGCATGACCTGCTGGAATAACGGGACAAAACCGCCGGTGCCGCCGGCGCCGTTAAAATCGAGCGGAGCCGAAACGGCTGATACCGAAGAGAAATTTTCGCTGTAACGAATGGCGATTCTCATGGCGCCATAACCACCCGTGCCGACCCCGGAGATGGCCCGTGTGGCGCGGGAATCGATGGTATTGAAAACGCCGTCAACATAATCCAGCAGAGTGCCAAGGCTGTCATTGGTGGGAAGGCCGTATTTGGCGCCAATCAACTCGGCGTATTTGCCGCCGGCGTAAGTGTCACCATAGAACGCCCCGCCGTAACCGCTGGAGCCATTGACACAGACGATCCACATCGGCTTGATTTCGTGGCGGGCAATCATACCGTCAGCCACTTCTTTCAGGCCATTATCAAGATAGAAGAATTCGTCTTCTCCATAGGGCGAGAGAAGATACAGCACCGGAAAGGGTATTCCCGGAACCTGATTCTCATCCTCTATGTACGGGCGGTAGACCCGGAACCGAACCAGCGGGGCATCGCTGATATTCTTGAACATTGATTGTTTGAGATAGTGCGTGAAGACGTGCTGAGCCGTGAATATCGAGCCCTTATTAAAATTGTTGTCTACTGTGACGATTCCCCGGTCGCTGCAACTGTAAAGCACAGCCGCGATCAAAAGGACCGAAAACAGAAGCCATATTCTTTTTAACATATTTTGGTCCTCCTAAAACCGGTATGAGATACCGAGCACGGTTTCATAGTTATTGGCTCTGTAATCGCCCTGCAGGTTATCCATCAAACCATCGTCATTGACATCAGAATAACCGGTGATTTTGAGATCCTTCTGATGAGAATAGTTGGTGGCGAAATCGAGATTCCAGTAGCCGATTGCAAAACCAAGGCCAAAACCGACCGTGTATTTATCGCCAAGATTGAAAAACTGCGGGATGAAAGTCGTCTGGTTAACCGGCGAATTTTCAAAAGAGCCTCCGGCTCTCACATCTATGAAACTGTAAGCCTTATAATTGGCGCCAAGCATCACTTTTCCGGCATCGTCCCACTTAACCGGTACAACCATGTTGGTCTTGAATAAAGAATCGTTGGCGCGAAGGAACAGCGGATTTTTTAGGCCGGAGAAATTGCTGAAGGTGAAGTCAAAACCTTTGAACGAAGACCAGAAAACCATTTCGGCATCAAGCGCCACAGTCAGTTTCTGATTGACCTTGTAGGCAATCCCGCCGCCGATGGAAGCCGGGAGATCAAGGGTGGTCTTGAATTTGGAATTCAAATCCACAACTTCGCCGCCGGCAAAAAGGTATTCCTCGGTGGTGGGAAAGAAGTTATCGCGCAGGTAGGCATTGTCTCCCATATAGAACTTGAACTCGCTGGTTCCGTCAATATCAATTGATGATTTCCCGATAAAAACCAGGCCGAGATCCAATTTCTCGGTCGCTTTATAAAGAAGCCCGGCGCGATAGCCTATTCCCCAGCCATTACCGTCATTCTTATACCATTCGGGGACTCTTTCGTAAGGACGATCGCTGATCGGAGCCGGCATCGGATTTCTTCTCAGGACCAGATCACCATAAGACAAATCGCCGCGGAGAACCGCCAGACCGATTCCGACCGAAAGGCGATCATTCATGAAGTTCTTGGCCGCAGTCAACTGGAATGCGACCACATCAAGGTTGATGTAATACTGGGTGCCGGGAATACTGGCACGGCTGTATGCCGGAATGTTCTTATACAGCTGCCAGGTCTGGTTTTGATCAAAAGCCTGGTAACCGGATAATCCCATCACAATTTCACCCCAGAAAGGGAAACGAGCCAGGAAGGCACCCTGGGGGATATTCAAATACTCGTGTTTATTGGGAATATCCAGACCGTTCATGTAACCGCTTTCATACTGTCCGCCCCACAGGATATTGGGCTTGACCCAGTAACGGTTATGGAAAATAGTCAGATTGCCCGCCAGTTGATTATCCTTCATCCGGGCGTATCCGGCAGGATTATAGCAGGCTGCCGACCAATCATCAGCTACGGCACGAAATGCCCCGCCCATACCTCTTGCCTTCACTCCGTTGCCGTCAAAAGTAAAGCCGCTGCCAAAAGCTGATGGCAACAGAAATACCAGAAGCAAGGTCAAAAAGGCAAAATACCTTAAAATTCCCATTCTCATCTCCATCAATATTGAATCAAATACTTTCGAATTATCTATTTTATGGCCCCACGAGCCTCTTTATCTCCCGCAGGGGTAATTATTTCAACCTCTTATCGTTAGACCGGCAATTTATTATTACCGGCCAAAAAAGTCAAATGAAGTTACCATAACCCCTTCCGTTTGTCAAGGCCTCTATATAGGCCTCTATATAAATTTTGGAATTGGACATTTATACCTTTAAAGAGTCCTCATCTTTATTCTAAGACGCAGTTGCCCCCCATTCTAATCAATGAATTCCGCAATCAGGCCTTTCAATTTACCGGGGAAACATGCCGTCCTTTCATGTGCCTTATGAAGCTGGCCAGATTGGTGAGGACGAAAAGAGCCGATGCCGCCAGTATGACAGAGGCGCCGGTGGCCATATTCCAGATTAGCGAACCGGCGAGACCCAGAACTCCTGAAATCAATGAAAAAAGTATTGACCACCAGAAAAGAGCCCCCGAGGAACGGGCCATATTCCTGGCCGAAGCCGCCGGGAGTATCAAAAGAGCGGTCACCAGCAGAAGTCCCACGGCGCGGATACTAAAGGTGACCACAATGGCCAATATGGCCGAAAAAGCATATTCATATAAGGTAGTATTGAACCCCTTTGAAGAAGCCAGATCCTCATGCAGGCCAATCATCAGCAACTTATTGTAAGTCAACCAGATAAATATGAAGGCAACGACAAAAAGGGCAATCATGGCGGTCAGTTCAGCCTCGTTTATAGTTAGAATATCGCCAAAAAGATAAGATTGCAGGTCGCGGCTCAGTCCCCGCCGAACGCTGATTATGGCTATTCCAATGGCAATGACCGTGGAAAAAAAGACTCCGATAACGGTATCGGTTGACAGCTCGCTATGTTTCTTGACCCGAATTATTCCCAGGCCAACTACGACGCCAAAAGCCACCAGTGTGATCCAGGGATTGACTCCAAATAGGAGACCCAGGGCGATGCCGGTGAAAGCGGAGTGACTGATGGTATCCGAAAAGAAGGCCATGCGGAAATTGACCACCATTATCCCCATAGCCCCGCAGAGCGGTGTCAGCAACAAAAGGCCAATCAGAGCCCGCAGTACAAAGGTTGAATGCGCCCATTCATAGGGGAAAAGCCCGCCGATCAATCCATAGAGACTATCGTAAAAAGCCATGCCTGTTACTCTCTGCTTTTCCCGGGTGAATCAATTTTCCCGCCGCGGTGGCTGCTGACAATTTCGGTATGGTG
>JAPLUR010000121.1 GCA_026397505.1 Candidatus Zixiibacteriota bacterium | reverse complement strand
ATAACTCCAGAAAGCGGCGCTTTCTTTGACCACACCGACCAATTGTATGATATAGTAGAGAAGATATGGTATGAGGGTGCTGCCATATTCGAACCAGCGGAAGATCGGTTTTGTTTTCTGGGCCAGATTGCCGACCCTTATATAACCATTGCCGTAAAGATGCGCCTGAAAACGAAAAACCAGAAAAAGAAGCACTAGAGCCACGGGAATAATAATCCTCCCCCAGCGCTTCTTGTCGCCCCAAAGATATTTTATCAGCAGATCGCTAAGGTACTGTCTGCCCGAACTTGATATAATAAGTCCAATCAGAGCCGCAGCCAGTAGAATCCAGAGGTAGTGCAATCCAGAGGGGAGATAGGCGAGTTGATTTACGCCCCAGTTGACCCGGATTATTTTCTCGCCGAAGATCGGTACAACGAGGGACAAAATCAACAGCGAAAGCAACAGCAAACTGCGCGATGTGCGGATTGATGCCTGATTATGGGTGATTTTTGCTTGCGGCATGGTGCAAAAAGGCTAAATCTCCTGCCGTCCCTCAAGCGCTCGCGAGAGTGTCATTCCATCGGCATACTCAAGGTCGCTTCCCACCGGCAGGCCGCGGGCTATTCTGGTTATTTTCAAACCAAGCGGTTTGAGAAGTTTGGCCAGATAGACTGCGGTCGCTTCACCCTCGACATTGGGATTGGTGGCGATAATGATTTCTCTGGTCTGTTCGCCGATACGGACGAGAAGCTCCTTTATTTTCAAATCATCGGGGCCGATCCCATCGAGCGGCGATATCCTTCCCCCCAGAACATGGTACAGCCCCTGATACCCCTCAGCCTTATCCAGCGCGGCCAGATCAACCGCCTCTTCCACAACACAGATTATCTCGGCCTTGCGTTCGGGGTCGCGGCAAATATAACAGGGATCGGATTCGGAAATATTATTGCAGATCGAGCAGAAGCCGACTCTTTCTTTGACCTCACGGATCGCCTCGGCCAATTCGAGCGCTTCCTCTCTGGGGACTTTTAGAAGATGAAAGGCCAGTCGTCCGGCCGTCTTGCGCCCGATACCGGGGAGACGCGCCAGGTTGGTGATTAATTTCTCGACCGTTTCTGATGATTTGAACATAATTTTCTAAAAGGGAAGATTCATCCCCGGCAGGTTCAGACCGCCGGTCAGTTCCGACATCTTATCCGCCTGCAGTTCCTGGGCTTTTTGGCGGGCCTGGTTGACCGCGGCGACAATCAAATCCTGCAGCATGTCGATATCATCAGGATTAACCACCTCGGGGTCGATTTTCACCTCCATGATATCCTGTTTGCCGTTGGCGACCACTTTCACCATCCCGCCGCCGGCGGTACCCTCCACCGTCAGTTGTTCCAGTTCCTTCTGAATTTCCTCCATCCTGACCTGCATCTTCTGGAACTGTTTCATCATGTCGCCCAGTCCACCTTTACCCATATTATTAACTCCTTATTGAATCACTCTTCTGCTTTTCTCTTGCCGACTATCTCGCCATCGAAGCGCTGCACCAGGTTTCGTAGTCTCTCATCCTCGGCCAATATTTTGGCGGTGTCGAGTTTTTCGGGCGGCGGCGCCGATTTCGGCGGTGGCGCGGCGGCTTTGTTAATATCAATTTCAAATCTTATTTTCAGATTGGTTTTGAAATAATCTTTCAGGCTGGAGGTGATGACTCCCAGGTAATCGGGTTTCTCCACAACTTGCTTGGAGGTTCCTCCGGCGTTGTGGAAAACGGCGGTAATCATATTTTCCTTGACCTCCCGAATTTCGGCCATGGCCAGGAGCGCCGAGAGCATCGGATTCTGTGCCTTGAGATGATCGGTAAAGTGTGACCAGTTGGTCTGCACCATCGGCAGATTGATAGCCCGCACCGGTGTGGCTCCGGTTTCATCGATTGGCAAGGGGCGTTCGGGTGCCGCTTCGGGCTTTATATCGCGCGGCAATCTTGTACCAGTCTCACTCTCATGAGGCGCCGGTTCGAATATACGCCGCTGCTTGGGAAGGCCGAACAGG
Organism: Candidatus Zixiibacteriota bacterium; assembly: GCA_026397505.1. NCBI lineage: Bacteria > Pseudomonadati > Candidatus Zixiibacteriota > Candidatus Zixiibacteriota bacterium. The sequence continues at coordinate 20,996 of JAPLUR010000121.1, read as the reverse complement.
TCGGAATCAAATTCCTGTGCCGGAGCCGCCTCCGGGCCGGATAGCTGGGCGATAATATCCTCGAAAAGTACGGTCGATTCCATGGAAGCAATCTTAAGCGTATTGGTCTCCAGAAGAAGTCTCGGCTCCAGCCCGCTTTTCAGGTCGAGCATCATATCGTTGACAATTTTGATCATCCGTAAGAGGTCGCCGGCAGAAAAATAATCAACCTGCTTGCGGTAACTCTCCATTTCCGATTCGGAAAGCTCCAGAATTCGTTCCGGTTCACTGCTGTGCTGAAGAATCAAAAGGGTGCGCAGATGCTCCACCAGGCCGGTGCAAAATTCGCCGATTTCAATTCCGGAATCGACCAGTTCTTTGACTATGCCCAGCGCGCCGGAACTATCCTTGGCGGCGACAATATCGATATAACGGAAATAAAATTGTCTATCCACCAGTCCGAGCGCCTCGGTGACATTCTGCGCGGTAATCTGCTCGGCGGTGTAAGCCGAAAGCTGATCGAGAAGCGAGAGCGAGTCGCGCACCGACCCATCGGCCTTGCGGGCAATCATGAAAAGCGCCTCGTCATCGATATCAATCTTTTCTGTCTTGGCGATTTCTTTCAAATGCGCGCTTAAGTTGGCGGCGCTGACCCGATGAAAATCATACCTCTGGGTGCGCGAGCGGATTGTCTCGGGGACTTTAAACGGCTCGGTCGTGGCAAAAATGAAAACGACATGCGCCGGCGGCTCCTCGAGCGTTTTCAAGAGTGCATCAAAAGCCGAACCGGACAACCGGTGCACCTCATCGATAATATAGATTCTTTTCTTACCGGCGGTCGGCATATAGCGGACATTTTCGCGCAGAGTGCGAATATCATCGACACCGGTGTTCGAAGCAGCATCGATCTCAAGCACATCAAGCGACGAGCCGGAGATGATTTCGTGGCAGGAGGGGCACTTATCGCACGGAGTGGGAGTCGGGCCTTCAATGCAGTTCAGGGCTTTGGCCAGGATGCGGGCGGTGGTGGTTTTGCCGGTGCCGCGGGGGCCAGTGAAAAGATACCCCGAGGAAAGCCTTCCGGATATCAGGGCATTCTTGAGCGTTCTGGTAACATGCTCCTGTGCAACAACTTGGTCAAATTGCTGCGGCCGATATTTGCGAGCCAGCACCTGGTATGACATGTTACCCTTTCATTTGGGTGTGCACCCACCGTTGGCTGCTCATCTTAAGGTTTCCGAAGCAACCGGCTCCAATCAGGCTAACCCGCAACACATACAGACATTCACTTACCGTTGCTACCTTCCGGTCCTGGCGGGGTTCAGTGGGCCGGCATTGTACAGGACCCGACTCTCAACACCGTCTGCCTTTTCCGCGCATAAGATGGTCAAGTCCGCCGGTGGGAATTCGACCCCGGTATAGCGGATTCCGGGCTACAGGGCGCCGCTACCTCCCCGTCTAGCACACCTTCAATATATCCGTCAAAATTTTAATGGAGCAGAGCGGATTCGAACCGCCGACCCTCACGTTGCGAACGTGATGCTCTCCCAGCTGAGCTACTGCCCCAGGTCTTATATATTCCTTAGCCGGTTATAACAGGCCGGCCATTTTAGAAAGAATAAATAACACAAACGAAGTGGAAAATCAAGGAGTTTTGGAGGATTATGGAAGGCCGCAAGGCGAACTGTCATCGGGCGCGAGCCCGCCCTCGTGGGCGAATGTGCCAGTATTCTCCTGTCAATCGCGCAGAGCACCTGCGCCACTCGAGTATGAGATAATCGGTGTTAATACCCAAGGGCCAACTGATCGAGCATGTCAGGCCCTTTTTCTTTGCCCACTTTCTGGTAAATAGCCAGGATCTCGTCATAAGTCCCCTTGCCGCCCACTAAATCCCAGAATTCCGAGCCAATTAGAACTTCTTCCTTTATGTCCATATAATTCAGGGCAAAGCTGTGCTTATAGGTTTCTTTGGCTAGTCCATAAGGATTATATGCAGTTGCATAATACGTCTTTACCTTGGGATAGAATTGATATGTTAGTGCATGAATCTGTAGCAATCTTGAGGTAGCCTCCACGCACTGCCCCTTATTAGGTTTTGGGCTCTTTATTTCAAAAAATAATTTCACCCCGGCATTAGTCTCAATAAAGAGATCAACAATGCACTCGCGCGGACTACTGGGTTCACGGCCGCTCAATTTGATTATTTCCTCTACGAAGTCAAGATATCCAGATTTTATGCCACCATTCCCAATTGAACTGGCGATTTGTTCGATCCGTTTTATGGCGGCCTCGCTTATCGACCCTTTCACGCGATGTTGTCTTTCTGCCCTCTTATGAATGCTTTGGGCAATTAGACGCGAGCATTCCTCAAAAGAAGTACCAAGCTTTGTTGAAAACGACCGTTCAAATTCTGTTATTCGCAGCATCCCGTCAGGCAGAAGTGATTCATGAAATGGCTTCAGATCACCGACAGATGACATTGAACGAGTCGGTCTTAAATCCTTGGGATTGAATTTACTCATTTTTGCTTCATCTACCATACCTTGGATAAATCCCTCCAAGTAGCCCTTGATCTGATGTCCTACTGCTTCCGAAATCATGATTTCTGCCAGATTAATATGCTCTCATAGAATGCCCCATTGCGTCGACCCGTTCTGCGATTAACATGACGCTCTACGCGTCCAATAGATTTAAAACCAACAGCCTCTGGCTGATATAAAGCGTATTTATCATTAACGATGATTACCATTATCGCATTTCTTGACATATAATCTCTGGTATGCGCAAGCACCGCGTTAATTCCCCCGATATATTTTTTTCTAGCATCTTCAGATTGCCCCCCTTTTGCTGCGCCGATTTCCCTCTTTTCGTTGTTCTCTAACCCCAATAGTTCATAGGCATACCTATGCTGCTCATGATAATCTATTAAACCGACATAGGGAGGCGACGTAAATACCATATCAATACCCTTGGGTAGTTTCACTTCTCTGGAATCCCCGTGGATAATTTCAGTAGTCGCGCTTGTACGAATCTTCGCAAAAGCCTTCATACGCGCCAAAGTATCAATGGTGTATCTTGACAGAAATTTGTATGCTTCATTGACTGGTTGACAATTACGGCTGTGCTTTAAACAAAAATATGGTTCAGTCTGCGGTTTCTTGGGAAAATCCAGATCAAAGTGTGTCACTAACCGAGCAGATCGTGCAGAACGGCATAGCACGATTTTCAGCAAGTCCTGATAAGTATAGTCCTTAATCAAGTAAAGATAACAGAGCAATTCTCTTCGAGATTTGTCGGAAAACCATGTCTGAAGAAATTCATTATTGACCTTAAAAATCTGATTCACCTTGCTGTCTACATAATAATCTCTTTTGAAAATATGAAGCCTGGCCAGAATCTGATGGCATTCTTTTTCAAGCAATTTTAAATCATAATTCTGCATTTTGACTTTTGAAAGCAAGACGTTGAAAGCCGATATATCTGTGCCGATTGAATCTATGCCCAAAACATTAGCCTCCACGAGGGCTGTTCCTGAACCACAAAAAGGGTCATATAAAAACTGAGGTCTAAATTTCCTTAAAAATATTTCGACCAGTTGCGGGATGAATTTGCCCAGATATGGATGAAGGCGATGCACGTGCTTTGTACGTGCTTTTTCAGGCAGGTCTCTTTCTCGCCAGTTTAGATTGAGCTCCTCCAGTTTTGTCTCGGTCGTAACGCTGGTGAAATCAGTCAACGGCTTCTGGTCATATTTTTTTGCTACTTCACAGGCAATAGTATCATCATACATTGAAAAATCCATTAATCCTTTTCTGCAAGTGATTATCCACCTGCACAAGCGCAAAGAACTCCAAAATATGAGTGTTTGTCAATCACTTTATAAAGATACATTGTCCAATTTCCAAATACCCAGACGCTGAACTCACGAATTCTTGCGAACATCTTTCGGTTACAAATCCTTGAGTTATGCCATTCTCATGATCTCTTTGGGGACCTGGACGGAGAAAATCTTACAACATTCTTTTATTACTTTGTTTTTCGCTTGCCGCTGAAGACATAACCCCAATCGATATCCAGGCCGCGCCAGACCTCTTCCCAGGCGCGCTAAAAAGTGGCGTTGTGCCGGGTGATTTTCGAAATTTGCCGGTTTGCCTGAGAGGAATTATGTGGTAATTGGAAAGGATTCCCGCTACCACGGAAGCAGGGGCCGGTTTCTTGCGCCGGAATAGTCATGGAAACAAGGACTGTCTCGGAACCCTGACAATAATATTTTTGTTGAATTCTTGTCAATTATTAGCCAGCTTATGACGAGTAATTATAGAATATCAAAGCACAAGGAGACAAAGTGATGGGAATTTTCAATTCAAAAGCCTTAAGAAGTGTTCTTTTGTTGGGCGGGATTCTGGCCCTGCTTTTCATGTTCAATCTGATGCCGGCCGGATGCAGCTCGGATAAGGAAAAAACCGAGCAGACATCGGAAGAGCAGGGAACACTGCCGGCCGATGTCGGCAATCAGTCGCTCTTGGATACGACCGCTACGGCCCAGGCCACGCCGCCGGCTAAGAAAGAGGAAATAGCACAGAAACCGGCGCCTAAGGAAGAAGCCAAGCCCAAGCCGAAAGTGACCGAAACACCCAAGCCGGCCGAGCCGAAGGTTGTGAAAACTTTAATATTGGCGGAGAATACCGGACTGGAAATTTCGCTCTTGACGGCCCTTTCAACCGGTGTCAGCAGAGTTGGCGAGAAATTCCGTGCGCTGGTAAAAGGTCCGGCGGCCGAGGGGCAGACGGTTGATCTTCCCGATGGAACCATGCTGGAGGGGAAAATTGCCGAGATTAATGACGGCAAAGCCAAGGGTGAGAAAGCTTCTATCAAACTGGAATTCACGAGTCTCCTGCTTCCCGGCGAGCAGCCAATCCCTCTTCAGGGGTCAGTTATCACCAAGGATGGTTCGGGTGTCCTTCGCCCCGGCGACCAGGGAACCAGTATCGCCCGTGATGCCGCTGTTGGCGCGGCGGCCGGCGGCGTGCTCGGGGCCGTAACCGGAGGAAAAGCCAAAGATGCCGTCAAAGGAGCCGTGGTCGGCGGCCTGGCGGGAGGAATTCTGGGCGCGGTGCTTCATAAGGACCAGGTGACTATCAAAGAGGGACAGACCATGAAAGTCAATATTGCCACCCCCGTCTATCAGGAAAAGGTAAGTAAAGGATTGTAAAACGCCTAATATCGGATAACAGGAAAATTTTCTTGTCGGGTTCAAACTCGGTGTAAGGGCGGATACCGGAAACGGTATCTGTGAGGATGAGCCCGACATTTTTTTCATAGGAGGATAAGTTATGAAATGGATTACCCGCTCACATGTTCATGTCGATCGAGTCGCCTGCCCCTGGCTGATCAAGCGCTTTGTCGATTCCCAGGCCGAGTTTATTTTTGCCGCCAATGAGCTGGTGCCCGAGATAGTGCGGAAAGAAGGGGCTATACCGTTCGATGTTAAGGGGGTGGAATTGGGGCACAGAGAGGGGCACTGCAGTTTTGTTTCGATTATCAATAAATATAATCTCAAAGACCCGGCTCTGTTGAAACTGGCCGAGGTGGTCAATGCCGCCGACACCGACCAATTGCCCTCCAACCCGTATGCGCCCGGCCTCGAGGCGATCGCCCGCGGCTTTTCGCTGATCTATCCGGATGATAAGATCAATATCGAGAAGCAGTTTATGGTCTATGATGCCATGTATGCGTTTTTTAGGGCCAAGCAAGCTGGATAAGTTTCCTTAGGCATTCGCCCTTGGAGGCGAAGCAAATAGATCGAGTTGTTCGCTGAATTTATGGAGAAGAATTGTGAAACGGAGATTTTGAAGAATTGCCATTCCGGCAAATTCTTCTTCATGCGTAGACAAATTTGTGATTTACTTATTCCTATTCTTGATATACTATAAATGATTAAAGTAGGATATTAAAGACGAGTTGAATTGAATATTATGAAGCCCGTATCCACAAAATTGCAAAATGAACAGGAAGAGAGTGCGCGGACTGGGTTGTGCTTGACTGACGAAACCGCTGTCTATTATGCCCGAATTAATCAGAAACTGCCGCGCAAAAAGAAGGAAACTACCCTTATTGATCTCTTCTCAGGTGCTGGTGGACTGACCCTTGGATTCGGCGGGGCTTTTGGTCATTCATTCCAACCCGTTTGGGCAAATGATTTTAATCCCTATGCAGCCGCTTCTTATAATGCGAATTTTGGTAATCATTGTTCAGTTGGTAATATAGTTAATATATTGAAAGATAAGAGCATAGAGATACCTCCTGCCGATTTGGTAATAGGGGGGCCGCCGTGCCAAGGTTTTAGCCTTCTCAACAAGAACCGGTTAGATGACCCGAGAAAGAGATTATGGGTTCCGTTTTTCGAAGTAGTAAAAAGAGCGGGTGCCCAGATATTTGTAATGGAAAACGTGCCGCAACTGCTTGGATCGCATGAGTATTTCCATATAGTCGCGACCGCAAATGAGCTTGGTTTCCAAATTGCCGATGCGAAACTCTGTGCTGCCAATTATGGTGTAAGCCAGACACGGTGGCGGGCGTTTATAATAGGGTGCCGATTTGCCGATCCAAATTCCGTTTTCCCGCCAAAAAAAACGCACTGGAATCCCGCAAATGGGGATTCAAATATTCTATTCGATAATCAATCAGAATATGTCCCCGATGCGCGATCGTGGCGCGTGGTCAGGGATGCAATCGGCGATCTGCCTTCACCTTGTGGTACAGCTGTAAGAAACGTTTTGCCGCCCATGAATCTTCATTTTGGCCGAATGCCGACAGCAATGAGCTTGAAACGCTATCGCGCAATACCAAAAGAAGGAATGAATCGCTTTGACCTTCAAAGTCGTGCGCCGGAATTGACCCCTGCTTGCTGGATTCGCAAAGAGAAGGGTGGTACTGATCTTTTTGGAAGGCTCTGGTGGGACAGGCCTGCATTCACCATTAGGACCGAATTCTTTAAACCCGAAAAGGGACGTTATCTTCATCCAAGTGCACATAGACCAATTACGCATAGAGAAGCAGCAAGATTGCAGTCATTCCCCGATTCCTTTGTTTTTATAGGGACAAAGATCGAGATTGCCAAACAGATAGGCAATGCAGTGCCCCCAATGCTTGCGGCTCGCATAGCGGACTGTGTCTATGCGCTATTTGAGATGCGAAAGTAGTTTGCAATGCCAGATGTTTTTACGCAACTGAAGCGCAGCAAAATCATGGCTTCCATAAAAGGCCGTGATACAGTTCCTGAGAAAAAAATTAGAAGCATTGTTCACCGCATGGGTTATCGTTATAGTCTCCACGATAAAGAACTCCCGGGATGTCCAGATATTGTCCTAAACAAATATAGAAAGATTATTTTTGTAAATGGCTGTTTTTGGCATGGGCATGGGGCCTGCAAGAGAAGTGCTAGACCGCTGACAAATAGAAAATTCTGGAATTCAAAAATTGATAGCAACATTATACGTGACAAGAAATTTCGTCGACAATTGCGAAGTAATGGGTGGAAGGTTTTGACTATATGGCAATGCGAAATCAATAATAGCCAAAAGGTTTATAAGAAATTGTACGCTTTTCTGCAGAAAACATGAGGGTCTTATGAGTGCTAGAGACCGTATCCGGGAATTTTTCGAGAAAAATGTCGGTAAGATCGTAACAACCCAACAAGTGAGGAAGGTTGGCAAAATCAGCGAATATGCAAGGCGGATAAGAGAATTGCGCGAACTTGAAGGAATGCAAATAAAATCCCATATGGATGACCCAGGATTGAAGCCGGGTCAATATATCTTGGAAACGTTGGGGCGAATTCCTGCATTTGGCAGTGCAGTCCAGGCCCAGAAGCGCAATGAAATACTTGAGAGGAATGGCTATTCATGTCAGCTTTGTGGGGCGGCGGGTGGTGACCCCGATCCTCTCTATCCGGGGCGCAGAGTGCGTTTGCATATAGACCATGTTATTCCGCAGAGTCAAGGCGGGACCGATAATGATGACAATCTGAGAGTCCTTTGTTCAGCCTGTAATCAGGCCAAGTCCAACATTCAAACAGCCAGTGAATCAGCGATAAATCTCTTGGCGCGTGTCAGGCGTGCTCCAAGATCAGTGCAAATTGAAGTATATCAGACTCTAAAGAAGAAATTTGAGTCTTGACCATTTTCCATGAAAGCTGTGGCAGGGCAAACCCCAGCCGAAGGCGTACGGTTCTGCCCCGTGTTAGGATAGCGTCAGGCATTCAGTCACCCTCTATGCCTCGCAGAGATATTAAAAAGCCCCGGTTATTTCGGGGCTTTTACTAGTATTGTTTAGAGGTAAACGAATACCATCTGCAAAGAGAGGTCTTCATTTTCTCCGCCCAACTATGCCATATTCCGCCGCGGATGTCAAACCTTTTCTGAAAAAATATTACAGAAAGAAAGGATAGTTAGCCTTTGACAGTGGTATAAAGGAAAGATATATTGAAAAACTAAAAGTATTATTAATCCATTATGAGGAGCGTATGAAGAAATTATTCCATTTGTCACTGGCGGTCTTTTTCCTCTTTGCCGTGACCGGCGCCTTTGCAGAGGGCGGCAAGGTTGAAAGTACTAAAGCCAATAAGGCGGTCGAAACCAAGAAGGCCGATGATACAAAAAAGGTTGATATGAAAAAATACGAGAAGAGAAAAGCCGATAATCCGGAAATCGCCATTCAGACCGATCTCGGCGTGATGAATTTGGAGCTTTTCCGCGATGTCGCGCCGATTCATGTCGACAGCATGTTGTCGCTGATCCGCAAGAAATTCTATGACGGTCTGACATTCCACCGGGTTATCGATGGCTTTATGATTCAAGGTGGTGATCCCAAGGGTAACGGATCCGGCGATGCCGGCTATAATCTTCCGGCCGAATTCTCCGCCGTGAAACATCTGGAGGGAACTCTTTCCATGGCCCGGTCGGCCGATCCCAACTCGGCTTCCTGCCAGTTCTTCATCTGTCTGGCGCCGACGCCGTTTCTGGACGGAAAATATACTATTTTCGGGCATCTGATGGAAGGATATGATGTCCTGCATAAAATAGGAAGCACCAAGGTTGCCGGAGAGAAACCGGTGCAGGATATGGTCATAAGAAAGATGACCATTCTTAAGGATGTTGCTCCCAAGAGCCCGGCCAAGTAAACCGGCTTTGGATTCTATATAATTTTGGACGGGAACCGAATCCCTCGGTTCCCGTTTATATCTGTAATGATTAGGCGTTTGGTCATTCTCGGTTCAACCGGCTCCATTGGCCGGTCGGCGCTCGATGTGGTCGCTCAAAACAGCAGCCGGATTGAGTTGCTGGGGCTCTGCGCCCACTCCAATGTGGAGCTCCTCTGCTCCCAGATTGAGAAATTCCGACCGAAATATGTCGCTTTGACAGATAATAGAGCCTATGAGAAATTCAAAACCCTGCCTCAATCACGGACTGCCGAACTCCTTGATTTTCATGATGGAATTGACCGACTGACCGCTATTTCCGAGGCCGACATTTTCCTCAATGCAATTGTCGGGGCGGCTGGACTTCGGGCCTCGCTTAATGTGGTCAAAGGGGGAAAACGATTGGCCCTGGCCAATAAGGAATCAATGGTTATCGGGGGAGAATTGATTAACAAGCTTCTGGCTCAAACCGGGGGAGAGCTTATTCCGGTCGACTCCGAACATTCGGCGATTTGGCAGGCGCTGGCAGCAGGGAAGAAGAATGAAATCAAGAAGATTATCCTGACCGGTTCGGGTGGACCGTTACGCGATACGCCGCTTGCCGATTTCGATAAGATCTCGAAGGAACAGGCCTTAAATCACCCGGTATGGAAAATGGGGCCCAAGATCACGATTGATTCGGCCACGATGATGAACAAAGGGCTGGAAATTATCGAGGCAATGCATCTCTTTAATGTTCCGGCCGATAAGATCGAGGTGGTAATTCACCCGCAATCGATAATTCATTCGATGGTGGAATTTGTCGATTCCTCAATTGTGGCGCAACTGTCCAAACCGGATATGCGGCTGCCAATAAATTATGCCCTGTTCTACCCGGAACGGGTCAGTTCCGACATCGGCCATATTGATATGCGCGATATCGGCTCCCTCACCTTTGCCCGTCCGGATTTTGGCAAGTTCCCCTTACTTCAATTGGCTTATGAGGTTGCGCGGAATGGCGGTACATCTCCGGCCGTGTTCAATGCCGCTAATGAAATTGCTGTCGATGCCTTCTTGAAAGAGACTATTAAATTCCGTATTATACCCGATGTAATTATAAATGCGGTGGAGAAACATAAGGTAATCAGAAATCCGAATTATGAGGATATTGTTGAGGCCGATCGCTGGGGTCGGCAGATTGCCGGAGAGATTATAGGATGATATGATATTAACTATACTGGCGACAATCTTTGTTTTAGGGGTCCTGGTTTTTTTCCACGAGCTGGGACATTTCCTGGTGGCCAAAAAGGCCGGGATCAGAGTGGAAAAATTCTCGCTTGGTTTTCCGCCCAAGCTGATTTCGCGGAAATGGGGCGACACCGAGTATGCTATCGGAGCTATTCCTCTGGGGGGATATGTTAAGATGGCCGGAGAACAGCCGGGCGAGGAAGCCAGCGGCGCACCATGGGAATTCATGTCTAAACCGGTCTGGAAACGGGCGCTGGTCATTTTCGCAGGCCCTTTGATGAATTTCATCCTGGCGGTTCTGGTCTTGACCGGCCTCTATCTGGTCAGAGGAAAAGAGGTAGACCGCGTCTATATCGGTTCTGTCGGCGCCGGGAGTCCGGCTGAAAAAGCAGGCATCCAATCCGGCGACCTGATTCTATCGGTGGAAGGCATTGAGGTCAAAACATTCCAGGATATGGCGGGCGAAATATATAAGAGAGTGGAACAGCCGGTGGTTATCACCCTGGAGCGCGATGGGATCGTCCGGACCGATACGATCGTGACCTATAAGGACTTCGCGGTGACATCAGAGGGAGACTCGGTTGCAGTCGGCAAGATTGGAGTCGGCAATAAGCCTGTTTTTGAACGGCTGGGATTTATTTCGGCAATCGGGGCCGGGGTCAATCAATCGATATTCTATGTGGAAAAAGTGATTGAATTTGTCGGCGGATTGATAACCCGTCAGGTGACCCCCTCGGAAATCGGCGGGCCAATCCTGATCGGGCAGATTGCCGGAGCCACGGCCCGGGCCGGATTCGATATCCTGCTGGAATTCCTGGCACTTCTTTCGGTTAACCTGGCGGTCCTGAATATCCTTCCCATTCCGCTCCTGGATGGCGGTCACCTGATTTTCCTTCTGGCCGAAAAAGTAAAAGGATCGCCAATATCCCTGAAAACCCGTCTGGTAATCCAGCAGGTCGGCATCGCCTTCCTTCTGCTCCTTGTGATATTTGTAACTTTTAATGACATCACCCGTTAGAAAAATTGTGCAAGCTTATAGATTTGGGAAATCCGTATGGAGATGAAAAGAGTGTCGGTCAAGGCTAAAGCCCCGGTCAAAAAAGAGGGAGATTTTTTTGATTTTGTCTGGGAAAATGTAAAATCGCTTCTGATTGCCATCGTTCTGGCGGTCATTATCAAAACCTCAATTGTCGAGGCCTATAAAATTCCCTCTTCCTCTATGGAGGATACTCTTCTGGTGGGCGATTTTCTGATTGCCAATAAATTCCTTTATGGGGCGAGAATTCCGCTGGTCGACTGGCGCCTGCCCGATATTCGCGAACCAAAGCAGGGCGATGTCGTGATATTCAAATGGCCCGGTGATGGCGTGACCAACTATATCAAGCGGTGCGTTGCCGTGGCGGGGGATACGGTGGAAGTGAAGGAGAAAGTGCTTTATGTCAACGGGAAAGTTTTCCCGAATCCGGCGCATGCCAAGTTCACCGATCCGACGATCCGCTCGCGGGCGGAAGCGGATGGGAACAGCCGCGATAATTGGGGCCCCTATGTGGTGCCGCAGGATTGCTACTTCATGATGGGGGATAACCGCGATAATTCTTATGATTCCCGTTTCTGGGGGCCGGTGCACAAGAAATTGATTATGGGGGAGGCGATGTTCATTCATTGGTCGTGGCAGCCCGATGAAGGTTCGCCGCATGTTTCGATTACCGACCCGCTGTCGGTGCCGAGATCTTTTCTGTATAATGCGGTTCATTTCCCGCAACGTGTCCGTTGGGAAAGATTATTGAATATCATTCATTGATTAATAAATCATATAAATGAACAAGGGCGGGGTTTACCCGCCCTTTGTTTTTATAGAGGGCTATTAGAGATGAATCTTGAGTGTTCTTCTTCGGAGAACGGCTTCCTTATTTCCGAAATTTTGCTGCCGTTACCACACTCGGGTATATGGGCGAGCCATTGGACGAACCAAAATCATAAGCGCCGACAGCCGTCATCTTGACCGCATCGATCAATCCAACTTTGTTATCATATTGGTCGAAGGCGCTTCCCGTGAGGATAAATTTGCCGTCCGGCGAAATCGCAATCTCCCACGGCTGATGGCCGAAAGCAGAAGTCGATATTTGCGCCAGCGGCAGTTCCTCTTTTGCATCAAGAGCATATACTTGCATGCTCGGGGGATCATCCCAGCCGGGGGCGGTGGTGTAATAAAGACGCCGGTCATCCGGACTGAGCTCAAGTTGCGCATTATAATCACCCAAGTATGCAAGAATCCGGACCGAATCACTTCCGAAATCGGTCACTCCTATAAATTTCCACGTTGCCCAAGTGCCTCCGAAGAAAAAGACCTTCTTCTCTGACGGCATGACGGTAGGGAAAAACATGTAAATCTGCTCCGCGGGGGTATATTTGCGCCGCTGCTCCACGATAGAATCATTTTTAATGTCATAAACCACTAATTCGACATTGGTTTTGGGCTTCTGAAAATTGTGCAGATAGGTAATGAAGCGTGAATCATTGCTGAATTTCGATTCTATCACAAAGGTGTCGGTAAAGAGAAGGTTTAAGTCATCGAAGCGGCGTATCTCCAGAAGCGTCGAGTAGGGATCAGACCATCTGTACTCCAGAGCAATATATTGCCCGTCGGGTGAAACATGGATCCCGCACGCATTGGGAAATGTATAGATGTCCTTCTGTGTTTGCAGTTCGAAAATGCGAGATCCATCGCTTCTCCATATGGCCAGCATTTTATTCCCACCGATAACATCCTCGATGACCCCATTGGGTGTTAGTACCAGCGAATCAATGAAGGCTTTGTCTTCCGCCGAGAAAATCTTCACCAGACCATCACCCGAGGTAACATAGAAGAGGTGTTCTTGCGTTTGAGGCGGTTTTTTGGGGCAGGTGGGACAGTCATCGGAATTACTGCATGCAATTAGCAGGGATATAGTCAGCCCCAGCAATAACGTGCCGTAGCTTAATAATCTAGATCTCATAAATAGCCCTTTACTCTTAAGATAATCTATAAAACGAATTCAATATGGGTAAAACAGCTTTAGCAATTCCCCTTGGTGGATTAAATAGATTTCTGTTTCACCGACGAATCGCTGTATCAGAATGGCAATATATGACCTCCTCTGTAAGGGTTGTCATAAGCTACAGTTGCCAAATCAATAGTCAGTCAGTTTAGTCGCGCCTATGATGATTATCGTCTCTGCCTGCCCACAATTAATAGTGTTTAGAGGTGTTGTCAAGAGCTTCTTTATGGGAAAGTCAAGGGCCAGGGCCTTAAGCAGCAGCCCAATTAAATCCTCGGTTAGATAACTTGTTATTATTCATTGACATAAGGCGAGAGCTTTATTACCTTTAAGCTATGCCATTAAGATCGAGGTCGACATATATTTCAATTGGTCTGGGGTTGGTTGCCATTGTTTTTGGAGCATTCTTCTACCACAGCACGATTGAGGATGCCTTCATCAGTTTCCGCTATGCCGAGCATCTGGCGCAAGGGTATGGATTGGGCGCATGGAACCCCGGCGAGACGCCGGTAGAGGGATACACAACCATGCTCTGGGTGCTCATTCTCGGCTTAGGTGCAAAAATGGGAATCTCGGTTCTGACACTTTCGAAAGCGCTGGGCTGGCTTTCTATGATTGCGATATTCCTGGTCATCTACAACTTCAAGCATTTCGCTCGTGATTTCCTCCCCCAATGGAATTGGGGGAGAATCGGTGTGATCTCCGCCGTGCTTGTTTCGCTCTATTTCCCGATGGCATGGTATTCGGTCTCGGGAATGGAAGTCTGTCCTTATGCTCTGCTCCTGCTGCTTTTCATCGGCTTGAGTCTCAAATATGGACACCTATCCAATTATTCTGATCTGATTGCAGCGATTTTACTGCTTCTCACCCGTCCCGAGGGAATTATCATAGTGGGAATTGTTTATCTTGGTTTATTGCTGAGTGCTCGTGGGCACGCGCCGGGTTTTCGGATAGTGCTGCTGAAATTGTCAACAATAGCCCTGTTCTTGATAGCCATAACAATCTGGCGATGGCTCTATTTCGGATACCCGCTCCCCAATACCTACTATGCCAAGGCGGCGGGAACCTGGGGGCATGTCGCTCTCGGCTGGGTTTATCTTCGTGATGCTTTCACCAAATGGGGGTATTGGTTACCGCTATTGTCGGTGGTATTTGTGGGCTGGCGATATTTCCGTCATCGAAACCTTCCCGCCATTGTTATTTCATGGATTGCGGCAGTTTTTGTATATCTGCTTTTCATTCTCAAGACCGGCGGCGACAACTGGTATGCTTTTCCGTACTATCGTCACTTGTTGCACCTTTTCCCGTTCATGGCGGTTATCTTCGCAATGGTTCTGGTCTCTCTCTGCAAAGAACGGATCTGGCCGGTTATAATCGCTGTGGTTCTGGCGTTATTCTTTCTCAATCGCAAAGTTGTTTTCGATCCGGACCCAATCGGCGCGGAATTGAGAGAGGAGGGTCTAATTTCGAAAATGATGGATCCATCGAGACTGCTCCGGCACGATCCCCCCTCGGAATATATCGCCTGGGTGCGAAATACTTTTCCGCCAACTACACGGCTGGCCGCGACTCTGGCCGGCGCTTTGCCGTACTATACTGATTTCAATACTCTCGACATGCTGGGTCTGAGCACGCCGCATATTGCGCACTATGGAACTTTTGCGCCCGGCGCCGTTGACACAAAAAGCGATATGGACTATGTCATGTCCCAGAGACCCGACCTGATTGAGACTACAATTGATGCCAATCTGATCTTGAACAATCGTCCTCGCAGCCGCAACGAAGCCTGGCGCGGCATGATGGAAAACAGGATGATCGATAATCCCATTTTTAAGAAAGAATATCTCTTTATAAGAAATGTTCCTTACACGGCTTTTCCGAGAGCACTATTCATCAAGGAATCGTTTCTGCGCGATTTGCCGAATAAGAGCGAGCTTGAGGTTACTCCAGTCATGGAGACTTCGCTCTATCTCATCACTTCTCAGGAATAAATGCCGGGCGGGAAGGCATTAGTTATTCTTGATTATTAGCCGTCGATTCTTTATAATCCATTATGCCCAAAGCGTCGAATATTCTTGAAGAATATCTCCCCAAAACCAGGTACATTGTCCTGGGTCTGATTGCGCTGCTGATTCTCCTTCGCTTTGTCAGCCTGGATTCGGACCCGCCGACATTCTATTATGGCTATTCCGGGGCCGACCTGACCGATCCATACCAGTACACCTATGCCGCCCGCAATGCGGTTCTTTTCGGCGATTGGAATCTGTTTGACTATCATCGCTGGGATGTTTTCCGCAACTCTCTGGTCTCGGGATTCTCTTATCTGGTATTCCTGCTTTTTGGCGTTTCGCGGGTGACCGCCAATGTCTCGGCCCTGCTTCTGAATCTGGGCGGGGTTCTTTTTTTCATTCTTGGATTCTATAAGATTCGCAGCCATCGTGAAATACTCATCACCCTTCTTCTGCTTCTGATAAATAACCTTTTCTTTTTCTATGGACGGCTCCCTTTTCTGGAAAACGGGCTGATCTTTCTGGTCGGGCTGACCTTTTTTATTTTCATGAGATATCATGACAGAGTATGGGGGTTGCTGATGACCGGATTCATGGTCGGGCTGGCGGCGCTGGCCGGCAAATTGTTCGGATTAATACTCCTCGGGCCGCTTTTTCTGACCCTTCTTTACCGATACCGTCTCAAGGCCGTGGCGCGACTGCTCTGGATACTGGGGGGATGCGCCGCCGGGGTCTTTCTGTATATTCTCATTTTCTACGGCGGCAGTCTTCCGACTATGATGAGCTACTACTCGGAGCAGGCCGTCGGAATTTATGGCGCCCCGGCCGGATTCGCCTCGCCTCTGGCTTTTATCCGCAGTATAATTACATTCGGTTCCGAGATGGGCCTATTCGAGCTGTCTCTGCTGCCGCCGCTGATTCTTTATTTGAGTCTGGTGCTGACCTTGCTTACCCTGCCTCTCGGCGAACAGCCCCGCCGGGAATACATGCCGATCGTCTTTGCCGTCTCCTGGCTGGTGTGCGGAGTTCTAGTATTTGCACCGTTCAACTATCGCCCCATCAGGTACACTCTGCCGCTCTTTTTACCGGCGGCGGCGATTTCCGGATATGCCCTGAATCTTCTCTTTGAGAAAAAGAAAGAGTTCGGCCTGCATCTCCGCTGGTTGACTCTGGGGTTCATTCTCATGGCCACCTGGCACACTCTTACCCAGATATATGTGATGTTCGTACCCTATACTCAGGAATTTTTCGCGGCCGAAAGAATCTTCCCTTTCACCTTTTTCCCCGCCGCTCTTTTTACGACAGCAATATTTCTGGACCTGCGGAAAAAGAGACGATATCTGCCGCACGGCTCCCTGCGGGCTATCATAGGCATCCTGTTTTTCCTGCTTATCTACGAACAGGGTTCCTATATTTACCGGGGTCTGGCTGATTCCGGGAAATTTCTCAAGATTGCCAACCGTGATGTCAGCGAGTTGATCGATTCCAATGCCGTGATAACCGGTCCTTTTGCCCCGGCCCTGTCCATAGATAACAGGCTCAAGGGGGTAATCTATGTGTTCGGGTTGGCCAATGTCGAAAAGGATCTCTTCCAGCGATTTCCCATTACACATGTTTTCAGCGACCCGGGAAATTGGGCGCGGGCGGTCGAAGATTATCCGGGGCTGGATAAGGCGATGCTGATTACGCGCATGAAAATCAGGGACCTGGATGTCAATATCTATCGCCTTGCCGATAAAGAGATCCCGATGACCGATATTGAGATCGGCAGTATGTGGGCGGAACGCGCGCAAGCCGATTCGGCCCTCAAGTACGCCGGCCGTTTCTGTGAGAAATACCCCAATAATCTTTATGCTCTCTGGGGTCTGGCCTATTGTTACGGCGCTTTGAAGCAGGACGATTCGCTTCTCAAACTGATGCAGGAGATTCCCCGGAGATTTCCCGATGACTTTCGGGGATACCTTCTCTGCAAGGACGGTTATTCCCAGTTGTTCAAAATGTCCCGAGATCAAACCTATAAATATTACTCGGAGCAAAGCGGCGCCCGGGCGATAGAACTCAATCCGGCTCTGGTGACGAGAACACGATAAATAGAGCAGAATAACAGAAATTTCAAATGGCCGATAGATTGCTACTATCCGGCAGCATCGGTTGCTTCATAACCCCAATTAGTTTATAATAAACTATGGTCAGAAGTAAGAGACTAAGGGATAAAGTCTTTCGAATCGCCAGATATACAGCTCTGGCGGTTATTCTATTTCTGGTGATTCTCCATTTTTTCCGGCTCGATATCGACCCGCCATTCTTCTTTGCCGGATTTTCTCAGGCTGACCTTACCGACCCTTATCATATGACTTTCTACGCGCGCAATGCGGCTCTTTTTGGGAATTGGGACCCGTTTGATTACCATCGCTGGGATGTTTTCAGAAATTCTCTTATGTCCGGCACAGCCTATCTGGTTTTCCTGATAATGGGGGTATCACGCATCACGGCCAACTTTGCCGCCATTCTTCTAAATCTGGGTGGATTGGCTCTCTTCGCCCTTGGCTCTTTCCGTCTGCGAAACAACCGCGAGATAGTTTTTACCATTCTAATGCTCCTTTTGAACGCCATTCTCTTTTTCCACAGCCGCCTTCCCTTTCTGGAAAACGGCCTGATATTTCTTTCCGGTCTGATTTTCTTTGTCTTCATGCGCTTTCATGGAAAGGCATGGGGGCAACTTCTGGTTGGATTTCTGGTGATGACGGCCGCCCTGAACGGAAAACTCTTCGGCCTGTTCCTGCTGGGCCCGATTGTTCTGACTTTATGGTACAGATATCGGAGCCTGGTTGTGAAACCGGTGCTGATTACTCTTGCGGGATCTCTTATCGGTTTCATTTTCTGCCTGCTGTTATTCTACGGCGGGAATATTACCGTCATGGCCAAATACTATGCCGAACAGACAATAGGTCTCCATGGCATCCCGATAGGCTTCACCTCCCCGGTGCATTTTGTCGAAAATTTGATTATTTTCGGCGGCAATTTTGGTTTCTTCGAACTCGCGATCTTCCCCGGGCTTCTGGCCTTTGCGGGTCTGATTCTGTTGATGCTGACTTTACCTTTCGAGAAACCGTACCGAAAAGAATTCCTGCCGGTCTTATTCTCTCTTGGCTGGCTTGTCGTCGGCGTTTTCGGTCTCATGCCGTTCACTTATCAGGCACTGCGCTATGCTGTTTTTCTCTTTCTGCCGATATCGGCCATTACCGGGTATGGTATTAATCTCCTTTTCGAAAAAAAGATTGAATTGAATCTGCACTATCGATGGTTGACCCTGGGCGTTGTCTTTCTCTCGACCTGGTTTATCCTGACCCAGATATTTCTTCTCACCGTTCCATATTTGAAGGAGGTTGATTCGGCACGGAGGGCAATGCCTCTCACTATGGTACTGTCACTTTTATTTACCGGCGCCGTTTATTTCTGTCTCAAAAACCGCATTAGGCTTCTGCCGGTGCGTACTCTGACCGTTCTTGTCTCATTGCTTTCGGTCGGACTTTTTATAGAGCAGGGGGCATACTTTTATCAGGGGCTGGCCCTGCCGCAAGACAACCTCGAGAAATGCAACCGGGAGATAAGCCAGTTGATTGACAGCCGGGCCGTTTTAACCGGCACTTATGCCCCGGCCATGACCATTGATAATAATCTCAAAGGGGTGATTTACTTTTTTGGCTCCGTCGATGTGGAAAAAGAGCTGTTTGAGAAATACCCCATCACTCATGTCATAACCGACGAAAGCAACTGGAAAAAGGCGGTTGTAGATTATCCGGTGCTGGAGAAGGCGATCGCTATCCGGCGGTTTGCCGTGCGCGATTTTACCGTCACCCTCTATCGGATGCCGGACGCAAACGTAGCTCTTACCGATTATGAGAAGGCAACCCTGTTTTACTATAATAAACAGAGTGACTCAGCCTTGTTTTATCAGGAAAAGTTCCATAACCGTTATCCCGATAACCTGAGCAGTCTTACGAGTCTGGTAATTGCCTATGGCGCTAATCGTGAAGAGGAAAAATTCAACCGGCTCCTTTCACAGATGGTTCAGGACTACCCCGATAATCTGCAGATGCAGCTTTTTCTGCGCGATATGTACAATAGTATCTACTCCAAGTCCGGAGATGTTCAGTGCAAAGCAGCGGCCGACAATTTCGACCGCCGCGCCAAAGAACTCGATCCGGCGCTGGTGCCTCGCACTCATTAGTTGCATTTGACCGATATAAGAGTCGGTGGCAAGACTTAAATTGATGCTTCCCGGAGATTTCGTTGAATTCCTATTATTCCCGGCCGTGTGGTCGGGCTCCCTTTGAAAAGACGATTAAATTCTGTCTCATAAAGATCGGCCGCCCGGCCGCTTTCAATCAGGGAAATTTCGGAACGGCGCTTGAAAGCGGCATTCTGATGCGGTTTCCGAAAACGGTTGAAAGGGCAGACCGAAAGGCAGATATCGCAGCCAAAAACCCGGTTGTTAAGATTCCGTTTGATCTCATCGGGAAATTTCTCCGCCTTAGACTCAATGGTCCAGTAGCTGATACAGCGCGTGGCATCAAGTTGATAAGGGGCAACAATGGCTCCGGTTGGGCAGGCCCTGATACAGGCAGAACAATTTCCGCAGTGATCGCTTTCCGGAAGGTCATAGCGGTCAACTTCGTGGTCGATTATCAGGCTTCCCAGAACAAGCCAGCTCCCGAACTGCCGCGAGACAAGGTTGGTATGCTTTCCCTGCCATCCCAGACCCGCCTGTTGCGCCCAGTATTTGTCCATGAAAGGGGCGGTATCGACACAGATTCGCCCACGCAGCCCGGCATGCATAAGCCTCAGTCTGGCCCGCAGCTTCTCGAGATTGCGCCGCAGGATATCGTGATAATCCTCTCCCCAGGCATACCATGCAACATAGAACGGCTTTTCTCGCCGAGCCAACTCCTCTGCCGTCGGGCAATAATTGGCTCCAATAACAATAATGGAGCGAGCCTTTGGATGTAATATGCGCGGATCGAATCGCTCTTCCTGATGATTGTGCAGATAGGTCATTTCTCCGGCATATCCGGCCTTCAGCCAGGCAAGATATTTGCCTTTATCCGGCACTATACCGGCCCTGGCAATACCGACCGTATCGGCCCCCAGCTCCAGCGCCAGTCTTTTTATGGCGTTGGCGGAAAGGTAATCACCGCTGTTGATGTTTGGTGGCTGCATAGACATAACCCTAACATTAGCGACTCTCCGGGCGGTTGTCAATATCTCTGTGACCCTTATAGCCCGGCAGGTCCAAACCCTTGCGCCTGTCCCGTACCCCTTGGTCGGGGGTTTCGACACTTACTTCGCGGCGTCAGGAACCCTTTCCTGACGCAGTAGTAGTAGGGCAAAACCCCAGACGAAGGGGAGTGTTGAAAAACCCTACTTTTATAGATTAGGGATGGCCGCTGACCTTATTCGGTTGATGGCATGGGAATTCTTTCGGAATGGTCTTATATAGTCCCAGAAGGCGGCCAAGACGTGCATTATGATTCTGTAATTGGG
>JAPLUR010000120.1 GCA_026397505.1 Candidatus Zixiibacteriota bacterium | reverse complement strand
GTTAAAATGAACCTGGAAGAAAACAATGAACTCTGTAAGCGCCTGACCGAAGCCGAGCGAGCCTCCATGCGGGCGCAGGAATTGACTCAGCAACTGCTGACTTTCTCGAAGGGTGGTGCGCCGGTCAGACGGACAGCTTCTATCAATGATATTGTCAAAGAGACGGCGGAGTTTGCTTTGCGCGGGTCTAATGTCAAATGCAAATTCGATCTCCCCGACAACCTCCAGCCGGTGGAAATCGATGAGGGACAAATTAGCCAGGTGATAAACAACCTGATCATCAATGCCGACCAGGCCATGCCGCAGGGAGGCGCGATCGAAATATCGGCCGAAAACATGGTTATTAAGCAGGAGGATTGCCTCCCAGTAAAATGCGGGAATTATATAAAAATCACGGTTTCAGATCAGGGCATCGGCATTCCGGAGCCATATATCAGGAAAATATTCGACCCCTTCTTTACTACCAAGCAAAAAGGGAGCGGCCTGGGGCTGGCCACAACCTATTCCATCATAAAGCGGCACGAGGGACATATCGAAGTGGAATCGGAAGTCGGGGTTGGAACCACGTTTCATGTCTATCTACCGGCATCGGGAAAAAAGCTATCGACACAGAGGAAAAGCGAGGAAGCGGCTATCCCGGGAAGCGGAAAAATCCTTATTATGGATGATGATGAGACAATACGTTTGGTAGCGGGCATGGCGCTTTCCAATCTCGGTTACAGTATCGAGACCGCCTGCGATGGGAATAAGGCAATTGAATTATATCGACAGGCCATGGAATCCGGCCGGCCCTTTGATGCAGTCATTATTGATTTAACCATTCCCGGCGGCATGGGCGGGAAAGAGACGATTGCCGGACTGACTCAAATCGATCCCGAAGTAAAGGCGATTGTTTCGAGCGGCTATTCGAACGACCCGATCATGGCCGAATACTGGAAATATGGATTCAAGGGATTCGTTCCCAAACCGTACAAGGTTCAGCAACTCAGCAAAGCATTGCACGAATTGTTATCGGGAAAAAGCAAAGAGATCTCCGCCGATAATTGCAGGATGCAGGCGCAGCCCGGTTCCCCGGTCAGCGATGGTACTGCCCGATAAATTTCTCGACCTCCGGTATTCCTCCCTGTAATATCAAATAACCATCAAAAGGTTCACGTTCGGTTATTTCACCGGCGATAGGGGCAAGCATCATTTCTTTGACTTTCTCCGGGTCGGTGGTCTGGGCCAGAACCCAGCCGAGTTTGACATAGGCCACCTCCGGAAGCATATTCCCCGCCGGCACGACGCCCAGTTCCATCATGTCGCGCCCGGTATCATAGACATACATCTGCACATAACCCCAGAGGGTTTGAACGGTCATAAAGACGGTGATGCCTTTGTCATACGCTTTTTTGAGCGCCGGATAAAGCCGTTTATTGACATGCCCCAAACCGGTTCCGGCGATAATAATGCCCTTGTAGCCGTTGTCGATAAGCGATTCGATAATGTCGGGGCGCATATTGGGATAATAGTAGACTATGGAAACCATCTCTTCAAAGGCCGCATTGACATTGACCTGACGGTCGTCCCGGCGCCGCTTATAATCGGCCTTGATCGGCGTTACCTGGCTGGGAGTAACCATGGCAATGGGAACATCGCCGATGGTGCGGAAAGTGGAGCGATAGGAAGAATGCATCTTGCGCACCCGGGTGCCGCGGTGAAGAAGATTATATTCATCGGAGGTCGGGCCAAACATGCAGACCATGATTTCGGCAATATCGGAATGTCCGGCGGTAAAAGCGGCACAGCGGAGGTTGAAAGCGGCATCGGATGAGGGCCTGTCGGAGGAGCGTTGCGAGCCGACCATGACAATCGGTACGGGACTGTTTTGCACCATGAAGGAGAGAATAGCCGAGGTATGATGCATGGTGTCGGTACCGTGACCGATAACGATCCCATGCACCCCTTTCTCTATCTGGCGGCCGATTTCCTCGGCCAGGGTGATCCATTGCATCGGCCCCATGTTTTCGGAAAAAACGCCAAAGAGTTTCAGAGTCTCCAGATTGCAGATATCGGCCAGTTCCGGGACGGCGCCATAAAGCTCACCGGGGGTAAAGGCCGGAATCACGGCGCCGGTGCGGTAGTCCAGCCGCGAGGCAATAGTCCCGCCCGTTCCCAAAAGGGTCACGCTCGGCTTATCCGGGCTGACCGGGAACTCTTTCTCGGGAATTTTGTAGATTGCTTCTTTATAACTGGTTTCCGTAATTTCGTTGATACGGTCGGCGCGAATGCCGATATTATAACCGGACTTAATCTTCAGAACGATATGGTCGCCATCGGCGGTCTCTGACCGGGGCAGGATGACCCCCTCAAAGTCCCCCTCGTTGGTTTTCAGGACAACATTAGCCCAAACCCGCCCGCCAAGCGCCTGAAGAACCTCGCGGGCCTTTCCCTTGTAACCTTTAAATGCAGCGTCAGTCATAAATTTCTCTTCATACACAAAAATTATTTCTCAAGAAAAGGAGAAAAGCGTCCGGAAGTCAAGTAAAGATGCCGTTTCAGGCGACAAATTTGACAAAGCAATTGCGCTTTGAGCCTCAATTTGCTAAATTTCCACCCGATATTAGAACTGCAGACACCCCTCCCGAATTTCGGGTGGGGCTTTTGTGCTTGGAAAGATTGTCTTTGTATGAACATTGTAGTTGATAGAAAAAGAAACCTCCTAGATACCGTTATCAACCGTTTCCGCGCCTCTCTCCCCTTTCGGAAGCTTACGGATGCAATAGAGGTGCCTTCACCCTCGCCAGTGACGGTTACCGGACTCGCCGGGTCGTCACAGGGGATTCTTCTGGCCAATCTGGCCGAGAATTCCGCCCGGCCGATAATCGCTATCATGACCGGCACGGACGAAGCCAACAATCTTTTTGATGACCTCTCTTTCCTGATGAATGAGAAGGATGTTGCCCATTTCCCATCCCGGATGACGCCGCCCTATGAATTCCGTTCGCCGGCGGCCGAAATTGTCGGCCAGAGGCTGGCGGCTCTTTCGGGTCTCATTAATAATGAAATCAAAATTCTGGTGACCTCTATTCCGGCGGTTATCGAGCCGACCATTTCGAGGTCGGATTTTGAAAAGGGCTGCTTGCAGATTCGAACCGGTGAGGAGACTGATATTGATTTTCTGAGCGAGAAACTGGTGATGCTCGGTTTTCAGAAAGTGACCATGGTGGAAGAGGTCGGCGATTTTGCCCAGCGCGGCGGCCTGATTGATTTCTTCTCCCCCGGCTTCGATTTCCCGGTGCGAGTGGAATTTTTCGGCGATACGGTCGACACGATCCGGCATTTCGATGTGGCGACTCAGAGAACTACCGGCCGACTCGAGGAGGTCATCCTTCTCCCCCGCCGCGAGGTGCCGATTACAACCATGAGTATTGAGCAATTTATTGAGCAACTGCCGCAAAAAGACGGCGACCTGGTTCGCGCCCGCTACCTGAACGACCCGGAGCTCCCCGGGCTGGAGTGGCTGGCAATTTCCTTTGGCCTTGAGCCGGGAAACCTGACCGATTTTATCTCCGGGGAGGTCCTATTCTTTTTGGATGGCATCGCCAACCTCAAAGGAGCGATTGACGATACTTTCAGAGAGGCCCGGCGTCATTATGAACGAATTTGCGACAGGATGGATAATCCCCCGTCAGTCGATGATTACTATATCGGTCGGGAAAGAGTCTGGGAAAAGGTTGACACCTCATTGCGAATCGATGTCGTTCCATTCAGAGGTGGCCGCGAGGATATAATCGATTTTCAATGCCACGATCATCCCGCAATCGGCTCGCGGCTGGATCTTCTCGGCACAACTATCAATAGTTATATCAACGACAACATAAATTTCCTCATCGCCGCCGACAACACCGGCCAAGCAACCCGTCTGGGTGAACTTCTGGCCGAGAAGATTAGCGCTCCCATACCCCTGCCGATCGAGGTGGCGCTTCTCAAAGGGGGATTTGTTTCCCGCGAAAACCATCTGGCGATCCTGACCGACCACCAGATTTTCGGACGATATTTCCGCCGCACCCGCAAGAAGAAATTCAAGGAAGGCGTAGCCATACAGAATTACACGAGTCTGTCTGAGGGCGACTTTGTGGTTCATGCCGATTTTGGTATCGCACGGTACAGCGGATTGAAGACTATTAATGTCGATGGCCGCGAGCGGGATTGTCTTCTGCTGGTTTATGCCGAAAGCGATAAGCTGTATGTCCCGATCGAGGAATTCAACCGGGTGGGCAAATATGCCGGGAAAGATGCCGCCCCGAAGTTGTCGGCACTGGGCGGCACCGGTTGGGAGAAGGTTAAAGCGCGCACCAAGAAAGCGATTGCCGATATGGCCGCCGACCTGATTAAGATTTATGCGGAGAGAAAAACCCGAGCCGGTTTTGCATTCGGTCCCGATACCACCTGGATGAAGCAGTTGGAAGCCTCTTTTATCTATGATGAAACGCCCGACCAGTTGAAAGCGATAGCGGATATCAAAAACGATATGGAGAGGGCAACACCGATGGATCGCCTTATCTGCGGCGATGTGGGATATGGCAAGACCGAGGTGGCGGTGCGGGCGGCATTCAAGGCGGTGGAGGCGGGCAAGCAGGTGGTCGTATTGGTTCCCACGAC
The DNA here is from genome assembly GCA_026397505.1 of Candidatus Zixiibacteriota bacterium. Taxonomy (NCBI): domain Bacteria; kingdom Pseudomonadati; phylum Candidatus Zixiibacteriota; species Candidatus Zixiibacteriota bacterium. The sequence continues at coordinate 32,913 of JAPLUR010000120.1, read as the reverse complement.
CATTTTGGCCCAGCAGCACCTGACTACTTTCACCCAAAGGTTAACGGATTTTCCGGTTAAAATCGAAATGCTTTCCCGGTTTCGCAACCGCAAGGAGCAGGCGGCGATTGTCGAGCAATTGGCTAAGGGAACTGTCGATATCGTCATCGGAACCCATCGCCTTCTGTCCAAAGATGTGAAATTCGCCGACCTGGGGCTTCTGGTAATCGATGAGGAGCAGCGGTTCGGGGTGAAGCATAAAGAGGAACTGCGGAAACTCCGCACAACGGTTGACACGATCGCCATGACCGCCACACCGATACCGCGGACACTTCAGATGTCGCTCATGGGCGCGCGTGATATGTCGCTGATTAACACTTCGCCGAAAGATCGTCTTCCAATCATGACCGAAATCTGCGAATTTGAGCCGGAGATAATTGCCGAGTCAATTCTGCGTGAGATCGACCGCGGTGGGCAGGTGTTCTTCGTGCACAACCGGGTGGAGAGTATTGAAGCGATTTACCGTTACTTGAAGAAGATTGTCCCACAGGTGGAAATCGGAGTGGCGCACGGGCAGATGCACGAGCGCTCGCTTGAGGGAATCATGCTGGCCTTTCTGGCCGGAAGATTTCAAGTTCTTCTTTCCACCTCGATAATTGAATCGGGGCTGGATATCCCCTCGGTCAACACAATCCTGATAAACCGGGCCGACCGGTTTGGCCTGGCGCAGCTATACCAGCTTCGCGGGCGGGTGGGGCGTTCGGCTGTTCGGGCCCATGCTTATTTGCTGACTCCCCCCTATCGCCTTCTGACTGATGATGCCCGCAAACGGCTTCGCGCTATCGAGGCGCACGCCGATTTGGGAAGCGGTTTTGCCCTGGCCATGAAGGATCTGGAGATCCGCGGGGCGGGGAATATTCTCGGGGCGCAGCAATCCGGCTTTATCGAGGAAGTCGGATTTGACCTTTATACTAAGCTATTGGAGGAAGCAATTGCGGAATTAAAGGGCGAGAAAGTTGTCGGCGCGCCTGATACCAAACTGGAAAGCGATATCGAATTGGTTATTCCCGACTACTTTATAAATATTAGACAGCAGAAAGTAGAGATTTACCAGAAGATTGCCGGCGCCCGAACGCTTCAGGAGATCGAGAATATCCGCGAGGATGTTGAGGATCGTTTCGGCAAGCTCCCGGAGCCGGCGGCCAATCTGTTTGAGGCGGCGGCGGTGCGGATTTCGGCTTGGGCCAACGAAATTGAAAAAGTGCGGATGAAAAGTGGCCGGGTGGAATTGCTTTTTAAAGAGCACAAGAAATTCCAGCGAAAAGAGATTGAGTCCTGGCGCAAGGCGGTGGAACAGCCGCTGGAATTTGCCCTGACGAGTGTGCCGGTAATAAAGATTGATATTTCGCAGATTCAACTGAATAAGCGGCTGGGGTATCTTCGCGCCGTTTTGAATCGGGTCTAAGTTGGTTAATTAGCAGGGGTTTGGGGCGGCTGATAAAAAATTATAATTCAATAACTTGACAAAGGGGCGGGCATTGATGATTCGGACTTCTTGCGCCCGGGGTGGAGTCCCGACCGAAGGTCGGGAGTAGCTCGTCGGGCTCTCCCAGTTAAATCATAATTCTGCAAATAGTTTCAACAATATCTTGACAATGCGGATTCGGTTTCTATATTTGACATCTGATCGCGGGGTGGAGCAGTCCGGTAGCTCGTCGGGCTCATAACCCGAAGGCCGCGGGTTCAAATCCCGCCCCCGCTACCAAAAATCCCAAGCCCCAAATGGGGCTTTTTTATTGCCCATGCTTGGCTAACCTGCGGCAAGCTGAGGAGACCCCGGCGCTGTCCGGCAAAGGGGAGACTGGCTGCCACCTTGGACCGATACTGAAGACTCTATGATACCATGAAGATGACCTTCCACCATTTATTGGTCCAGTCCATTTGGCGAAATTAAGTGTTGACTTTTTCCATGCTACTGCCTAAATTTAATTCAAAATTTCCAGTGGATTGTCGGGTAGTCGAAATGAATATTTTTCAGCTTTTCCCATCGCCAAAAGAAGTAATCAAACTGATCATTGAAAGGCATGACTATTTTCTGTATCATTGGAGCTCGACCTTCCTTGTGGCTCTTGCCGCCGCAATATTTGCTCTAATGTTCACTTTAGCGATATCATTCTTCTTGGCCAGGTTTCCGTTATTAAGGAAACCGTTAGCACCCCTGATAAGTGTCAGTCAATCTTTTCCCCTGCAAGCAATAGCACCACTATTTATAGTTCTGTTTGGCTCCGGTTATCTCCCCAAATTTATTGTGGCAACATTGATATCATTTTTTCCTATGTTTGCATCTTATTCAGAGAGTCTTCAAACCGTTCCTCAGAGACTAATAAACTATGCCAGCATATGCGGAGCAACGAAATGGCAGGTAATACTCGATATCAAATTCCCATATTCCCTACCTCAGTTGGCTGCTTCTTCAAAGGTAGGTTTCACTCTTGCAAGCTTAGGAGCTGTTGTAGCTGAGTTTATTTCTCCAGATAAAGGAATGGGGTATGTACTATTAGTTGCGCAGTCAAATTTTGATATACCAACAATATACATATGTACAGGCTTACTTGCAGCTCAAGGGATAGTAGTATATTGGCTCTTGAGTATATTGGAAGTCAATCTAGCTCAAAGGAGGTCTATTTATGAGTAAGAAAGGTTTAGGTTCAGTATTAATACTAATTAGCACTTTTCTGTGTTATTCAGTGGGGTTATGTCTTCTGGTTTCATGTTCGGGCGAATCAATAATAAAAACTCGAAAGCATATCATCCTGAAAATTGATTGGACACCTGAGCCAACATACTTTGGAATATTTTATGCTAAGGAAAAAGGGTTCTATAAAGAAGCCGGATTTGACGTTGAAATCATTTATGGCAAAGGTGCTCCAATTGTGGCAGGAGAAATAAGCCTTGGCGCTGTCAAGGTCGGAACAACAACATCGGATAATATTCTGACGCAGGTCGCGCAAGGACGGAAGTATTCACTTTGTGTGCCACTCTTAAAATTTAATCCATTTGCCATTTTAAGCCTAGCAAATAAACCTGTTAGAAGTCTAGATGACCTAAAAGGAAAAAAAATAGGAGTAAACGTTGAAAGCATAACATACACTCAATATTTAACTGCATTGCGGAATGCGAATATTGATAAAAGCGAAATTTCTGAAGTGCCCGTCGGATGGGGTGGAGCGGAGTTTTTAGTTGCCGGCAAGGTGGATGCCATACTCGGTTATATTACAAATCATGGCGTCGACTTGCAGGCAAAAGGTAAGGATTATGTTTCTATATTGTATTCAAATCTTAATATACCGCTTTATAGCTATGGGTTAGTACTGGCCTTTGCGCCAATTGATTCCACATCCGAGGATTATCTCACCGAATGTGAAATGTTTCATTTTGCTAAAGCTACAATGGAGGGATATGAAAAAGGTGCGGCTTCAAAAATAGATGCTGCAAAAGTACTAGCGGGAATTGAACCGAGTTTGAATGAAGATAGGATAATTTATGGAATTGATAAAATTACAAGACTGAATGCCGAAAGCAAAGCCAATCTGGAAAACATTGACCTATGGAAGCAGGATATATCAGAACGGAATCGGCAATTGGCAAAGAGTTATTATAGGTATGATGCATTGGCGGCTAAATGCAGATAGGATCAGACATCTAGGATGAATCTGATGCGAATATTTATGAAATAATATGTATTGGTACAAAATCATAATTGTCTTCCTTTTGATGATTGCGACCGCATGCATTATGGCAGTACGTCAATATGAGGCAGTTCAGGCAAAGTATGTTTACCAAGATTCTGGAATCTTTGATAAAGACGCTGATAGAGGATATGCTTTCACCTCATCATTTAGGGATGGTTACGGAACAATAGATATTCGTTTTGCCGACGATTTAAGAGATAAAAAATTTCAGATGTGGATAAATCTTTCCTATCAAAGTCTTAATGTAAATCGTTATCGACAAAAGATAGCAACGATTCTAGTAGTAATACACGGTTTATATCTACTAATCGTTGTTTATCAATTTGGTTTATCAAAACCTTTTAGAAAGGAATATCGTTTCACATTTGGTATATTATTAGCTCTTTGTGTGTGTTATATGTTTGGCATTACCCGCATTCTGGTTAATAACGGTTCCGTTAGCTTTATTGAAATCGCAGAAACAATATTATTCCTTGTTGTATATGTATGTTGGTTAATTTATGACTACTCATCAAAAAAAAGTAGTCTAAATGGATACCATAATTATTGGATGTTTTTTGACTTCTGTGCCATTTTTATATTAGTATTAAGCTTTTACCATCCTATAGAGATACCATTTATTCGTGATATATATGGAATTTATGAAAACATTCATGCAAAAGACATTGCCGTGGCAACAGCAGTTATAGGGTGGTTTATCATATTTACTGTTAAGAAAATAGGCTATCGAAAGCATTATCCTAAGCACTATCAAAACTATTTGGATTGCACAGAACTTGATGGAGTTCCGCTCGCCAAGATAGATCAGGTTGCGGATGTTTTCAAAAACAAGAAGGAATTAAAAATACTGGACTTTGGATGCGGAAACGGAAGAAGAATACGCGAGTTTTTGATCTTTGCGGATATGAAGGACGTACGTATTGAAATGCATGATGCCGCAAAAAGATGGAAGCAATTTTATGTTATGCGGGAAAGAAGTGAACTTGTAAAATTGGCAGAGGCAAAATGGACAAAATTCTTTTTTTGGAATATTAGAAAGTATGACATTGTGTATGCTTCAAACGTGTTGTATACGAATCACTTAAGAAAAAAGGTTCTGTCTTCCTTTTCAGAAAAAGGTTTTTACGGCAAATTGGGAAGCGTTATCATTTGGATATTGAGGCGGATACCTTTCAAGTGGATCCCGATCCTTCGGATTAAATGGAAACCAGCAGAATCACCAATTCTGGTTATACGGAGCTATGCCAGCAATTCTTTTTTCTTTAATCTAGATTTTAGGTTAGAGAGAGAATCAGCTTATAATTGGATCAATCATATGAACGAAGAATTGGAGAAATACAGATTGGAAGAGGTTACAAATGTCAAAATTCCCCAAATTACAAAATGGAGTGCACAGGGTTTCCAAATAGAGCAATCTCATGAAGAACGAAAAAACACATTAGCAGCCGCGATTGCTATCATACAGAATAATGAAACGGCGAAAGGTTTCGCAAGGGAATTAATTGATACCAGCAGTGATAACGGTGTTTTGCGAAATGATGAAATTATATACGTTATAAAGAGAGCCTGATTCTTATTATAGTCGGTAAAAGAAAAAATAGTTATGATTGAGAATGACTTACTGGTTAATCTTGAAGGCATAAGGTTTGGGTATCCCAAAACATCTGGTGGGTTTGAGATATTCGTCGAGGATTTAAAAGTTAAAAAGGGCGAAATTTGTTATTTATTTGGTCCAAGTGGGTGTGGCAAAACTACTATCTTAAATATCATAGCAGGTTTTCTAAGACCTTCTACAGGAGTAGTAACTCTTAAAGAGAGTCCAATTGGAGGAAGATTTTTATCATATGTTATGCAACGAGTAACCCTGTTGCCCTGGCTTAATATTAGAAAGAATATTCAACGCGAAGCATTCTATAGAAATGTTACTGTATCCGAAGAGGAGATATATCGTTTGGCGAATATCGCTGAACTTACTAAGATAGATTTAGAGAAAAAACCATTTGAGCTTTCAGGAGGAATGCTGAATAGAACAGTGTTAATTCGCGCATTATCAATAAATCCAAATTTGTTACTTCTAGATGAAGCATTTCATAGTATCGATTTTAATCGGCGCAAGAACATCATGAGAGAAATCTTTAACAAAGTTGATAATCAAGAACTAGGTGTAATTGGAAGTACTCATCAACCATATGAAATAATGATGGCCGCAGATAGAGTTATTGTGTTATCAGGTGACATGCCATTTGGAGAAAACGAGATTATTATAAATACTCCAAGGAAAAATCGAGATGGGAAATGGTATCAAGGGTCAGAAGTGAAAAAAATTCAAGAGAGCCTCGGCTGGATTATTTAATCATTGTGATTTTCATCCATTTTAACACACACTCCTTTCTAACATTTTTCTAACACAATTGGCCAAAACAGGCAATAATCAGAGGCAACCATGCCTTCGGCAGGCAGGCGAGGGGCAAATGGGATCGGCGTATCTTGTTGCTACTATTGTCCTTAAGTGTTTAATGTTGTCCTGGCCTTCACGCTGTCTGGTAAGAGGATAGCATTTGCAAATAATCCTGAAACAGCCGGGCCCATTCTTTGGTGTTAAGATTGTCGCCGGTTCGCATCATGGTGAATTCGAATATCCCCACTACCATGGGGGAGAGCATATATCGATATTCGCCGTTTATCCAGACATCCAGGACCAGACCCGGCCAGTTCCCGGTACATATCTTTGCCGACCAAATGTCCCATATATTCTCCTTCTGCCTTTTAAATTACGCCGGATCAGCCGGTGCAATACCACGGGTAATTTAGAATGGATCCCTTTCCGGCGCAAGTTATTTCATTGAGGACATATTTCACCGATTGCAAAGCCTTCTGTGACTTGACAACAGGGAGAAATGAAACTTACTTATGAGTCCTGCCGTAGTCATGACAGAATGCGTGACACGGTCGCTCGAAATCAGAAAATCTGCATGAAGGCGGATAAAATATTTGTTTGAGAATAAGCCGGGTATTATTCTGTGGGCATGAATTTAGTCGGATTTTACTATTCATTATAGGAAGGATTTTCAATATGAAACCAAGCAGAATAACGGCGGCGCTGGGTATGGTGTTGATAGTCCTGGGAGTTCTCGGGATCGTCGGTTCCTTAAGCATTGCCGGAATTGTGCCGCTTCTGATTGGCGCCTCTCTCCTATTTCTGGCCATCAACCGGGGTAGAGTGGCAACGCTGGTCTTTGGCCATACCTGTATTGTGGTCGGCGCTTATTTGATTACATGGGGGATTCTGCTTCTGCCTCATTCCGAGCCAAGGATGGCACATATTTTCGGCCGCCCTCTTTTCTGGGGTATTTTTTCGCTCATGGGCGGTATTTGTGCGATATTTCATGGCTTCTGTCGCTGTGTAACCAAGCAGGTGGAGCAATTCGAGGGAATACCGCAAAATAAAATCGCAACACCGAAATAGCCGAGGTAAATAGACTCTCCGCCACAGCGGACAGTTTGTTTTCAAAAGCCATTTTTGCCCATCCTGCTTTTCTTCGAATAATTAAGCGACGAGGCTGACGACCCGGATAGTATCCATAGAGATATTCACTTCTCAATTTCTCAATTGACAGTTTCCCGGATTGAAGATTATACTTCAATCAGTGGCGCGACACCTTGACCAAAGGAACTACTTCCCTGGTGTCGTCAGACAAGATACTTAACATATCACTCGCCGCGTGATGCGACTACGCGGAGAATCCATAATGCCGGCCGTAAAACAATCATGGCGCGGCCTTGTCATACCGATTGCAATAGCGTTTAGGCTTATTGTCGCCGGAGTGCTCTGGAGATTTTCAATTCCGTCAAAGAGAGAATGAAATCCAGAATTGCAGGAAGATATTTGTGATAAACTGGCCGGGAATATGGCCAGACAAAAAAGAGAGGAGGTGTTAAACAGTGAGAACATCCATTCTCTGGGATGAAACTCTCGGGCTGGCGGTCGTTATTGGGATCGGCGTGGCCGGACTTTTCGCCGAACCTGCTGTCGCCATATACTGCGATGTTTACAATCAGCGCGCAACCCTTGGCGACTGCGGCTCCTGTAACCCCCATGGACATATTGGCGTCCTCAAGACCATATGGATGGGGTACCTGTATGACCCGGCGACTGGGAAATATTATGACTGCGGCCCGATTCATCACTACTGTATTGACTGTATCGATGTCATACCTGTCGATCCGGGCGAATAAGCAGGGGTGCAATAAGCATTTGTGCCATGCAACAATCCTTCGGGAGTGTGGCAATTTGCCAGCACTCCCGAATGCAGGATTGGCATTCACCATCTATTTCAACAGTGAGATTTTTCTCACACTTTGGAAATCTCCTGCCTTAAATTTGGATAAGTATACTCCGCTTCCAACCGAGTTACCATTGATATCCTTACCCTCCCAGGTAACGCGGTGCTCGCCGGCAGGCATTACCTTATTGATTATAGTGGCAATCTCTTGACCAAGGATGTTATATATTGTCAAATTGACCTCAGATTCAACCGGCAGTGAAAATGAGAATATAGTACTCGGATTGAAAGGATTAGGGTAATTTTGATCAAAGGCGAATTCCGTCGGCAACATTGCTTTCCCGCATTCCGTAACTCTCACCGAATACATCTTACCGTGCACATCGAAAGCCGAGGCAGATTCCAAGGATGATACCCCGTCAATGCGAATGATATTATATTCTCCTATTCCAATATGTGTCCCGCCGTCGAGGTCGACATAAGTAATTCTCTCGCCATTCCCGACAGAGGTGCGCAACAACTTTATATCTTTGGACATATAACTGATTGGATTCTTGGCGAGTTCCTTATCAAATGTGAGTTCCAATGCCGCAAGGTCAATCGTGGAGTTGAGACATAATGTAGAATACCCATCAATGGGTGTTACGCGCAAACTTATCGCCGCCGTACCATCTTTGAGTACGCCTCCCTCACAATCGCAGGGGGCCGGACCGCCTTTAATAAGGTAATTTACGATATAGACCATATCCCCGACGTTGACATATCCATCGCAGTTCACATCACCTGATCCGGGATGCACTGGTGGAGGACCGCCCTGGAATATATAGGCGATAAGATAATTGATGTCGGCTTTGTTAATATAACTGTCGTCATTCACATCACCGCATATATAATTGTTACTCTGATCATACGATGGACCATGAGAGTCAAAATTGCGGACATAACGATACATCGCAGCCGGCGTTGCGGAAATATCATGCACCGCATTTGCGAAACCTCTCACGAAGAGTTTGCCTTCCCAGAGAGGCAGAACCAGATCGATATAACCGTTCTGGTCGAAATCGTTGATAAAAGGGGTAAACATGTAATCATCAGTACCACCGATCCCAAGCTCCATGGTATATTCCGGCAACCAGTTGCCGTTCTTATCCCATGCGATAAGCCTCTGACCGGGATTGGCGACAAGGCCGCATCCGCTGACTACAACCTCCGTACTCAAATCATTGTTAATATCGACCAAAATTGGCTGCGTAATCCCTGAAGGGAATATTGTCTGCGCAAAGATCGGTGATTGTTCCGTACCCTTGTAGGGATTGCCGTTTTCAATATGCCAGGCATAAATGTAGCCGTAATTATTCTCCCAACCCCAGAAACTGATCATATATTCAAGGTCGCCATCTTTGCCAATATCGGCGATGACCGGAGGCGCGGGGAATTTGCTGTTCGATATGTATGTGTTACGTGGCCATGATGATACAGGGCTCAAAAAGCCATTCACATCCTCGTTAAATGCCCAGATATGGTAGTTGTTGTCCGTGCATGGAGCAAGAAAGATCAGTTCATCATCATTATCATCATCAATATCATAAGCCGACAGAAATCTTGCCCAGGTGTTGAAATTGTCGGGCTGATGATTCGGATCGGTGAAACTGTGACTTATAGGACTGCCCCAGTTGCTGTTGTAAGACTTGAGTTGATTTCCATAGGAAACGTACATGCGATAGACCCCATCGTGGTTGAGGTCGGCGGGAATGAAGGCATGAGCCTCCTCTTCATGAAACACCCCGGACGGCAGTCGGCAATCGATGACGCGAGGTCGTGCGCCATTTTCCTTGATGAATATTTCGTCAATATTGTCTCCATTTACATCCTTCAGCATCGGATAAGCATAGGTGCGCTCATATTCCCAATTCCTTTCGATATCCGTCCCCAGAGAAATTGCGAACATCATTCCGTCTTTCCCATATCCAATTACGGCATCATTGTTTTCACCGTCAACATCTTTCACGGCCAATATGTCATCAATTCGATCCCCTGCATTGAGATTTCCGATCGCCACCGGCAAATAATAATGGCCATACTGGTCTATGACGCTCTGGGACCCATCAGCATTAATGACATCTATTCCGCTGCCAGTTGCATAAATAATTTCCCACTGGGCGTCGTTGTCATAATCGCAGTAATTGGCAATGGCCGAATACTGCCCGCTAAGGTTGAAAAAGCTGGCACCGATTTTTCCGTTAGGCGTTACATTGACCCGTTTGATGCTGGTAATTGCCGGGTTGGGTGATAGCGTATGATACACCTGCAGGCGGAGATCATAGTCACCCGGAGCTAATGCAGCGGTGATCCATTTGCCGAGATAACCACTTGTCACCGGAATATACGAAGTCAATATGGGAAAATAGGTTTGGCCATTGGCTTCTTTGTAATCAAGAGTGTATTTATAAAATAGGTTGCATTTGGCCGTTCCCTTGACATAGGCGGCTTTGATTATGAGATCGGTAACATCATCCGGCCACATGATTTGCGCCTGTGCCAGTGCAAATGCCGGAAGCACTATAAGAACGGCTGCAAGAAGAACGATGCTTTTTACTTTGCACATAAATGATCCTCCCGTAAGCTAAAAAGGTTAAATAAGGGTTCAGTTCAAATATATGATTTGTCAGTTGGCCTTATTCTTACAGAATATTTTCTATTTCACAGCAATTTCCCATTCTTTCATAGATCAAAGAGCGGTGTCTCTTTCCGTATACGAATTTCAGAATTCGGTTTCTCGCGGTTGTGCGTGCGCCCTTATATCAAGAACACCCCCCCCAACCTGATGACATCTAACGCGTTGACGTTAGAATGGGAATGCTCTTAATAAATGACAGAGAATAAAACGGACAAATTGATTTATCTCGATAACAGGGCGAAAACCTTCCCGAAATCGGAAGAAGTCTGCAATATGATTGATTATGCTTACCGCAACTGTGGGGTTATCCCGTGCCGCTCCGAGGCAGCGACCTTTGCATTTTGAATGAAGTGATCTATATCAGATTCGAGAAATTCCGGCCCGGATCATGTCAGGATTTCCATAATAATCTCCCCGACAAGAATCGGTTCACTCATGGGGCTATATAATAACCAGCCAAAAACCAAATCTGATTACAGAACCAGGTGTCCGGTGGTCCCAACAGGCGGTTTTTCAATTCAAGTTTGACCGTCCCGACTCCTGGTACAAACCACTCATTTCGAAATCCCGAGGGTCCACTTTCATCCACCGCCCAGGTACTGGAAATAAGATGACTTTCGGAGAATACCCCCGCGGGAACAGTTGCTATTTCCTTCCCGGTTACATCGAAATCTGCAAAAAATTCCCAACTATTTGGCAGGCACATGCCGCTATTCCCCCATTTTGCGCCGACGACCAGCGGAAAAGTATAGGGGACATCCATGCACCAATTCCAAACCGAAATCGGTCCCGCGTAAACCTGATTACCCACTATCCGAATATCCTGAGTCTCTGTCCCGCTGTCAAAACCATAAACGAAATCACCCGATTCATTGGCCGTTACCAAAAATGAATCAAGTTTTCCATTCAGATAATTATAGCGATAGTATTTCCACCATGAGCCGGGCGTATTGGGAAAATCGAATGGAGGAGGCGCGCAGGTAGGCTGAGGACCTCCGCGATAAAGGAAGTTCAGCAATCTTGTTATATCAAGAATGTTTACTGCGCCCGAGCCATCGATATCGGCATCCTGCGGATTGGGCGGCGGCGGCCCTGCCTTATAGACATATCTGATAAGGTGACCGATATCCTGAATATTAATATTCCCATTTCCATCGACATCGCCGCATACGGCGCCGACCGGAATCGCACCCGCCATAAAGATGAGCGTCAATATCAGAATTGTGCAGATTGCAATTGGTTTCCGACTCATAGCAACCTCCAGATTTTCAGTTTTTCCTTCACCGACGAAAACCATCTGAGACTGCTCGATGAAATTCAACCAATTCACAAGTTTCGTCTTCATGATTTATAGTCACTATAAACGGTCTATTCTTGGCGCGGCACTACTCTCTGACCTCATAGATCAATGATACCAAATATACGAAGAACGCCTTGTCAGATAACGGTTTCTGAAAACAACATATTGATTGCACAACCTTTTGTCAAGCCCAAATTACGGTATTGCGGACAAATATGACCCCGTTAATCGGGTCAATTTAAAGATCATTTCTCCGCTCGTGGATGTCGCCTTCTTACTCACCAGTAGAACCTGCGCCTTACCGTCAATACAGCCGCAAATATTGCCCTCTGGAATTCGGTCCCAACCTGTTGACTTCTAAGGCGGTGGGCGTTATAATAGGCAAAATTTTGAAAAGAAAAGCAGAGTATAAAATGGACAAATTAGTTTATCTCGACAACGGCGCGACAACATTCCCAAAACCGGAAGAAGTCTACCAAATGATGGATTACTCTTACCGCAACTATGGAGTCAACCCCGGACGCTCCGGCTATGACCTCTGCATCGTGGCCGGCGGACTTGTGGAGGATACCCGAAAACTTCTCACCAGATTTTTTAACGGTACTGACCCCAACCGACTCATTTTTTCCTATAACGCCACGGATGCGCTGAATCTGGCCATTTTCGGACTGCTTAAGGAAGGGGATCACGCTATCACAACCAATATCGAGCATAATTCGGTGTTGCGGCCGCTCTATCATCTCTATAGGGACAGCAGAGTCGAGTTAGATTATATCCCGTTTGACAGCAAAGGGTTTGTCCATCCGGAGGATATCGCCAAGAAGATCAAGAAAAATACCCGCTTGGTGGCAGTCAACCATGCTTCGAATGTGATCGGCACAGTTCAGCCGGTCGGGGAAATCGGGGCCATCTGCCGCCAAAAAGGGATTCCATTCCTTATCGATGCCTCACAGACGGCTGGAAAAATCCCGATTGACGTTCAGGCAATGAATATTGATGTGGTCGCTTTCACTGGGCATAAGTCGCTCATGGGACCGACGGGTATTGGAGGACTGTATGTCTGCGATGGAGTGGAAATCAGCCATACCCGCGCCGGCGGCACCGGCGTGCGCTCGGCGATTCGTACGCATCTGGAGGAGTATCCCTATCGCCTTGAATATGGCACCGCCAACCTCTCGGGCATTTCCGGCCTGAAAGCCGGAGTGGATTGGATTGAAAAAAGGGGAATGCACAACATTCACGAGCTGGAGTCACGATTGCTCATTATGCTTCGCGACGGCCTGAAAAGCATACCGGGGGTCATACTATACTGTCAGGAAGATTTAAACGACCATATCGGCGTGCTCGCTTTCAATATCGATGGACTGGAGGCGGCCGATACCGGTACCATGCTCGATGTCGACTACAATATCGCCAGCCGCACGGGGCTCCATTGCGCCCCGCTGGTGCATGAGCAATTGGGCACCGATAAGATTCATGGCTCGGTTCGATTTGGAATCGGCCCGTTTAATGCTGAGGATGATATCAGGGCCGCCATTAAGGCGGTCAGGGAAATCGCCGAAAGCCGGAAGAAACGGTAATCGCTTTAAATTACCAGGGCAGCGGCCACAATCTCGGAAAGGGTTTTGATCTCCACTCCGAGCTTGTATTCTTTATTCAATTCGCTCAACTGATCAATACAATTGTGACAGGGGGCAACGACTATCCTGGCGCCGGTCTTCTTGATCTGCTCTGCTTTTATCCCCCCCGCCTTTAACCTTCGCGATGCATAGCGGCTCATGGAAAGCTGTCCGCCGCCGCCGCCACAGCAGAAATTTTTCTCCCGATTGGGGTACATCTCAACGAAATTGGCGACAGCGTGTTTCAGGATAAAACGCTGCTCCTCGATTACGCCGCCCATTCTCACCAGGTTGCAGGGGTCGTGCAGGGTGACAGTCTTCCGGTTGCGGGTTGGATCAAGTTTGATTTTCCCCTGATGGATATAATCGGCGATAACCTGTAAGATGCTTATGGTTGGGATGTCCTGCTTTGATGCCAGCCATTCGGGGGCCTCCCAGCGGTTAGAATTGAAGCCGTGCCCGCATTCTCCCAAAACCAGGGTCTCCGCCTGAAGTCTTTTCATTGTTTCCAGAAGACGACTGGAAATCAGACCGGAGGCGGCATCATCGCCGCTGAAAAGACCATAGTTAGTGACATCATAGAAATCGGAAGCCAGAGTCCAGTTTTCGCGGGCGGCGAAAAATATCTTGGCGGTCGCCACAAGCGAAAGAGGGAAAAACTTCGGCTCCCGCGGGTTGACCGTATATAAATATCGAGCATTCTTCTGATCAATGGGAAGCCGTGCAGCAGCATTCCTCACCTCCTGCTGAAGTTCCTCCTCCAGCCATTGCACTGTCTCCAGCCATTCGGTCCGGGGAATTCCCATGTTATTCCCTTTTTCCAGGGCGGTATTGACGGTCGCTTGAAGATCCGGAGGCACCAGATCAATCGAGGCCAGCACGCTCCGGCCGATCCGGATAAGGCGGGAAATATCGATGCCGACCGAGCAGTTTATGGTGCAACGGCCGCAAAGACTGCATCTACCGTAAAGAGAATCAATCCATTCACGGAGTTTTTCCCGGTCCAAATCTTTCGCCCCGCCCAGAGAGGGAGCATGCCTGCCCAGAAAAGTGAAATACCGTTTGAAAGCCGACAGCAGCAGATTCAGTTTGTAGGCCGGAACCGATTCAATTTCCCCATTACTCAGGTAATAATGGCATGAATCGGCGCAAAGGCCGCAGTGCACACAGGTGTTGAGATAGGCCGCCGCCCGGCTGTCGATCTTTTCGGAAAGAATCTGCAGAGCTTTCCGAATCTCTTCGGGGCCGATAGCATCGATTCTTGCATCAAGAGGGTCTTTCCTGTCGGTCATATCCGTCATAAGCTAAACCTCCCGCGAGGGATGAGGAAAGACTCCGCGCCGCCCGAAAAAGATGCCGAAAAATGCCCGGGTATAGAAAAAATAAAAACAATGTCGGATTTTGCCCATCGGGATATAGATAAAGAGAGTTATCGCCATAATGAAAAAGAGCGATTTAAGCCCAGTCGCCAATGTTACTGCTAAAGCAGCCCCGAGAAAGAGATTGACGAACATGTTGGCCACGAAATCATCAAAACAGCTGATTCCCCGCATATACGGAATAATAATCCTCTTGAGCAGAAGCGCAAACCCACAGAGAAGGCCGGCCAAAAGAATGACCCGCAAGGCCAATAGCACAGTCGCGGGAATGGCCATTTCAAGCAATGATGTTATTAAGTAAAGAAGTGCGGCGAAAATGGCCAGGTGATAAATGATTCCGGCCGCAAAGGTCGGGAGATGCTTCCCGGCGCTCTCTTTTTCCCATGGCATCATCCCCCGCCCGAAAGCATAAATTACGCCATTTAATGGTTTTCCCGCAGGTTGGGAATGGTACGGCTTTTTACCGAATGAAAAAGTCCGAACTATCAGGATCATAAGCGCGATGAGGGCGAAAGCGGCGGAAACGATTACCCCCCCGCGGAGTATTGATTGAAGCATCTTGCCTTAGACGCAGCCATCGGGTTTCGGGAGACCGGCAAGTTTGCAGGCCCCTTTGGCCGGACCGGAGGGGAACAATTCATAAATTCTTCGCAAAGGGAAGCCGGTGGTCTTGCAGATCGAACGAACCATTGGAGCCATAGTGGTTTCGAGGTAATGGTTGCGGATAAAATTTATCACCGCCCAATGTTCCTCGCTGAGATGCTCCAACCCCTCCTGCGATTTGGCCAGGGCTTCAGCCACCTTGTTGTCCCATTCCCGGGGGTTGAGTAAGAATCCCTCTTCATTCAACTCCAATTTTTTTCCGTCCACTTCGATGTCAGACATTCCAGGCTCCTTATGCAAATATCGGATATCAATATACAAACAATCGCCCAATTTCTCAAGACGGAACCAGCCCTGATATGCTTCAGCCCCCGGCATGGATACTGATCGATCTGCCTGGAAATTCGGACTAATCGGCGCCCGCTTCGGAAAGAATAAGAAAAACGGCAGGCCGCCAGGCCTGCCGTGCATTCGGAAGCATCTTTATGTGATCAAACCGCGGCGGCGGCACGGACATTCTGAAACCGGTTCGGCATATTCTTTATCGGCCCGGCAAAAAGAAGGAAAGTCAGTTCAAACGGTCTCCCTTTCTTCAGGTCGAATGGAAAAATGTTGACCAGCGAAGTCCCCTGATAGACTTTCTCAAAGCCCCCTTCGGAAAGCGAAATGGTGAATATCGGCACCTGCCAGATTTCGGCATCACGGTCACAGGTGAGGGCAACTGCGATTTGCCGCCAGTCATCACGAATGATGACTGTACCGCAACCACGCCGGGTGAGAAGAGAATCAAGATAGGTGCCCTCGCTTCTGACTCCGTTAAACATCGTGTATCGGTCATGAGCATGCCCCGCCTGGAAATTGAAATTATTTTCCACCGCCAGACGGACATTATAGATATCTTCATTTGGGGCCAGCAGGCTGTAATTGGCCGATATCACCTCCGATTCGGCGCCGAAATAGAATCTTTTTTCAAGGTTGAGTGCTTTGGCTCCCTCGGGCCGCCAGAGATGCCCCTGCATTTTCATGGCGACCACGCCGGGGTCGCTCTTTGGAAGGTACTCATAATGGCCTAGGACAAAATCCCCCTCTTCGCCGAATTGCCCGGTCTGGAATCGTTCGATATCGGTGTCGCCGGTCAGGAAATGGTCAATGAAACAGCGCCGCAGATACCAGTCTTCGGCCAGAAGCTTATCCAGCCCGGTTTCCTTGGTAAGAACCAGGTCGTGAATGGAGGCGGTTTGCTCGGCGGAAGCCTCACCGCTGTCGAGTTGGGCCTGGCTCAGTTTCCAGTGATACCCCTCTTTGTACCGTTTGAGGGTATCGGTCATATTGAAATTGCTCTCATAGCTGTCCAGTTCAACGAGCGCACCCCCCTTCGATGGTTTGAATACCGCCGAGAATTTTGCCGTGGCAAGGGTGATTTCTTCATGACCATCACAATCATAATCGGTGACATTCCGGGTAACTTCCCGAGGAGATTTTGCTTTCAGCAGCTTTTCGGCCTTTATCAGATTTTCGTATATCGCTTGTCTCAGATGCGAAAGGTACAATCCCCCGAAAACACCGTGCCAGTAAGGGCAATTGCACTGTCCGGCAAAAAGATAGTGTTTCGCTCTTTCAATGGTCTCGTAATCCTCGGGATACTCCAATATATATTCATTCAGCTTTTCCGAGACCGAAAGCATCCGCTTGTGCATTAGGTTGGCTTCATCATACTTGGCCAGAAAGCCGCGCCAGTGCCCGCCCCGGACAAAGCGGCCATACTTTTCGAATTTTCCGGCTTCTTCCAGCCATTTCTCGAACTCTTCATATTCGGCAAAAGCACGCGGCGGCAACGACCAGTGAAGCATCTCGCCGTATGAGGCGGTTGGAAGATAAACCCGGCCGACCGGTTCGGTTCGGGAAACATCACCGAGAGTGCAGATTTCCAACCAATCGGAATTGCGGGAGAGAGCCGAAAAGAGCTCCTCCAGCCAGCCATCCCCGTAGCAATGTTTGAAGGTTTTGGGCCAGACGCCGAATTTTTCACCGTCATCGGCATAGACCGCCATGCCGCCGCTGTCTTTATCAGCCTGCCGTTTCAACTCCGCGATGACCTTATCGACTGTCCCGAAGGGAATCAGATAACGCAATTTCTTCTGAATGGGCAGCAGTTTAACCGTAGCTCCCTCTTCCTCGGTAACAAAGACTCCCTTGAGCTCATCCAGCTCCAAGCCGGCATAAAGAAAATGGGTGTCGTCAATCGGGAGATACTCGATTCCCGCCTGATGCAAGACCTTGGGCAGGTGCGGCTCCCAGACCCGTTCGGTCAGCCAGAGGCCGACAGGATCGGCGCCAAAATGCTTTTTCAGGTAATGATTGAGAAAGGATATTTGTCCCAACTTGTCGCGGTCGGGGATGGAGGGAAGAATCGGCTCGTAGAATCCGCCGGTCATAAGCTCTATCCGGCCGCGATTCACCAATTTCTGCACCAATTCAAAATATTCGGGATGATGTTTTTCCTGCCAGTCCCAGAGAATGCCGGACTGATGCAGGGAGAGCCTAATACGATCGAATTTTTCCAGCAGCTGAATAAAAGGCAAGTACGCCTGTTGATGCGCCTCCTCGAAAACCGAATCGAAATTACCGACCGGCTGATGATTATGAAGACCAATGGCCAGCTTGAACTTGCTCATTAAAATAACTCCACTTTAAGTCGAATATATTTCTGCGGATTGGCACGAATGTCGTTAACCAAATCATCAATATTATCGGCCGTCCGGCGCAAATCATCATATAGCTTGCGGTCATCAACCAGCATTTGTAGCGTGCCGTCGCCGCTGTCCAGTTTGGTGGCAAACTGCCGGGCCGTGGCAGCGACATTAGCCAGGTCGTCAACCATCTTTTCTATTTTCTTTGAACTGTTGTCTACCCGAGCCATGGCCGAATCAACTTTGCCGGCATTGTCGGTGGTCACCCGCCGCAATTCGGCCGAGGCTTTGAAAAAATTCTCCGCCGTCTGGTCCAGTTTATTATTGTTTCGATTGACATATTCGTTCAACGATTGCGACAGATTCTCAAAGTTGGTCACGATTCGCGAGAATTTGTCCAGGTTCTCATCGGAGGCAATGGAATTCTTCAGGGAATGGACCAGGTTTCGCAGTTCATCAATCATTTCCCCCATCATTCCCATGACCTCCGGAATGCCGGTATCGTAACTCCCTCGGATAGGGACATTCAGGTTATAGTCTCTATCCCCTTTTCCCGGTCTGACAGCAATAAATCGCTCCCCCATCAATCCAATATTCTTGACCGTTATGGCAGCGTCCTCCTTGAGAATAACATCATTGCTTAAAATAAGTATGACTTTCACCCCGCTTTCGGTCAGAGCCAGGTCATAAACCTTCCCTTTTCTGATGCCGGAGACCATCACCGGGTCCCCCTTGGCCAGTGAGCCAACCTCATCAAAAAGAACCGAAACCTTATAATTGTTTTTCCCAAAACGGTATCCCTGGATCCAGAGGATGGCCGAGACGAAAATAATCAGGGCCAAGATGACGACGAAACCGACGCGAAATTCTATATTCTTTGCTGCCATATTCTTACATGCCGTGTACAATACTTCGGTAACTTATCGAAACACTTTATCTTAAACAGAGTTCGGGGTTTTAAGAAAGACCTTCTAGAGTGATTCCCGAATGGCCAGGTAGCTGTCATAGCGGAATTTGGGTATTTTCCCTTCCCTGACTGCTTTGATGACAGCGCAATCCGGCTCATGAGTATGGCTACAACCGGAAAACCGGCAATCTTCCAGGAATGGATTCATTTCCGGGAAATAAAGAGCAAGTTCCGCTTTTTCCATTTCCCAGAGTCCCAAGACTTTAAGCCCCGGGGTGTCGGCTATGAAACCGCCTGTCGGGAGCTGGAAGAGCTCCACCAGTGAGGTGGTATGGATGCCTCGATCGCTGTATTCCGAAACTGCTCCCTCTCTGAGATTCAGGCCGGGGATCAGGTAATTGATAAGGGCGGTTTTCCCGACTCCGGAGTGTCCCGCCAGAATGGTTTTATGATCTTTCAGGGCTTGGCCAAGAGAATCGAGCCCCTCACCGGTGACCGCCGAAACCGGGAGGAGATGAATTCCTATACCGGCATACCCTTTTTGCAGCTCGGCAAGGATTTTGGGGTGCCCCAAATCAAGCTTGTTGATAATGACTAATGGTTTCATATCGCCGAGCTCGGCGGCGATAAGAAAGCGATCGATGAAACGCGGATTGAGCGGCGGATTCCGCACCGAGGCGACCACCGCCAACTGGTCGAGATTGGCGGCGATAATTTGCTTTCGGTTCTCCATCCCTTTGGTTGGACGGAAAAACATTGAGGATCGTTCCTCCACCTGCTCAATGGTTCCGGTACCATCGGCATTGAGCAAAATGGTGACGGAATCCCCCACAGCCACGGCTGTGGCGGCATCGCTCATGAACTTGAGTTTCCCCCTCAGTTCACAAGAAATATCTTTGCCGTGAGAACGAACTACAAATGACTTGCCATGTCCGCGGATAACAATCCCATCAACCGCCATGTAAGCTTTCGTCTCCCTCTTCCATGAGGATATCCCGCAAATCCATTTTATCCTCGTCCCGCAATCGACGCGGGGACTGGCGGTTTTCTTTTGTTTCGTTCAATTTCTTTTCCAGTTCCTTTTTCGGCGCGGAATTCCATCCCCGCTTCTGCCGGGTTTTCTTCAGCAGCTTCTGCAGCTTTTTCAGGCCTTTCCCGTCAAACATACCCTTAATAGTTTGATTGAGTTCTTGTTTAGATATATTAAATATCGGTTATAACCCATCATTATTTTAGGTAAAAATTTGAGTCTGAAGCCGTTGCAGGCCAATTCCTTCAAAAGTTGACACCGCAAATTAGCAATAGAATGCCAAAAAGGCAACCGAAAATTTTATATTGGCATACAAATCATAAATGCGGTTGATGATGGTCGCACAAAATGGTATATTTACTCTTTAGTATTAAAGAAAGCAGGAATTCATATGGCCAATATAATAACCAGGATATTCGGCACCAAGCATGATCGGGATGTAAAGAAAATCAATCCGCTGGCTGAAGAAATTAACGGGCATTTCGAAGACCTTTCAGCTCTGACAGAAGAACAGCTTAAGGGAAAAACAGAAGAGCTTAAGAAACGGCTGGAGGAAGAGGAAACGTTGGATGACATTCTGCCCGAGGCCTTTGCTGTGGTTAAAGAGACCTGCCGCCGTCTTTGCGGCCAAAGCTGGGATGTGGCCGGGATTGATACCCCCTGGAATATGGTCCCCTATGATGTCCAGCTTATCGGCGGCATCGTTCTGCATCAAGGGAAAATCGCCGAAATGGCCACCGGTGAAGGTAAAACCCTGGTAGCGACCCTCCCGACCTATCTGAATGCCCTGAGCGGGAAAGGGGTGCATATTGTCACCGTTAATGATTATCTGGCCAAGCGCGACTCCCAGTGGATGGGGAAGATATTTGAATATCTGGGGCTTTCGGTCGGCTGCATCCAGAACGAGATGGACAACGCTCAGCGGAAGGAAGAATATAAGAAGGATATAACCTTCGGTACCAACAACGAGTTTGGATTCGATTACCTTCGCGACAACATGGCTCAGACGGTCGATGACCGGGTTCAGCGGGGTTATCATTATGCCATTGTCGATGAGGTTGACTCGGTCCTGGTTGACGAAGCCCGAACCCCGTTAATCATCTCCGGGCAGGTGGAAAGCACCCTCGACCAGCGTTTCGCCGAAATGCAGCCGGTGGTGGCCACTTTGGTGCGCAAACAGTCCAACCTGATAAATGAGAAAATTGCGGCGGCTGAGAAGCTCCTGGGCGAAAGTGACGGCGACAAAAGCTATGAAGCCGGGCGGCTCCTTCTGGCGGTTGGCCGCGGCGCTCCCAAGAACAAAAAGTATCTTAAAATGGTCAAAGAGGCGGGCGTAAAAAGCCTGATCACCTCGGTCGAATCGGATTATCTCAGGGAAAAGAAATTATATGAGGTCGATGAATCTCTTTACTATGTTATCGATGAGAGAGAAAACTCCATCAATCTGACCGACCACGGCCGCACCCAGTTTTCCAAAGCCGAACAGGAGCTGTTCACCATTCCCGATATATCCGAAGTGCTTTCCGAAATTGAAGGAGACACCTCCCTTTCGCCGGAGGAAAAAACGCGGCGGATTGACGAGTTGTACCGCCTGCATGCCGAGCGCTCGGAAAAAGTGCATTCCATCAGCCAGATTCTGAAAGCCTATACCCTTTTTGAAAAGGATGTCGAATATGTCGTGCAGGACGGCAAGATTCTGATTGTCGATGAATTCACCGGGCGGATGATGCCGGGCCGGCGCTACTCCGACGGACTGCATCAGGCGATTGAGGCCAAAGAGGGAGTCAAAATCGAAGGGGAATCGCAGACCCTGGCCACTATCACCCTGCAAAACTATTTCCGCATGTATGCCAAGCTGGCCGGTATGACCGGTACCGCCGAAACCGAGGCACAGGAATTATGGGATATTTACAAGCTTGATGTTGTTTCGATCCCGACCAACGAACCGGTGCGTCGGATAGATTTCAACGACGTCGTTTATCGCACACGGCGTGAAAAATATAATTCGATTATCGAAGAGATAATCGAATGCTACAATTCCGGGCGACCGGTGCTGGTCGGAACCATATCGGTCGAAGTATCGGAGACGTTATCGCGCATGCTAAAACGTTCCGGCGTACCGCATAATGTTCTCAACGCCAAATACCACCAGATGGAAGCGGAAATTGTCTCCAAGGCGGGGCAGGCCAAATCGATAACGATTGCCACCAATATGGCCGGCCGCGGTACCGATATCAAACTGGGGCCGGGGGTGGTCAAACATCAGAATTGCGCTCTTCTGGATCCGCGCACCGACGAGGAAATCTGCCCTTATTTTAAGGAACTGAAATGCCGCGAGAATGTCCCCTGTGGATTGCATATCATCGGTACCGAGCGCCATGAGTCGCGCCGTATCGATCGCCAGTTGCGCGGCCGTTCCGGCCGTCAGGGAGACCCCGGCTCTTCCCACTTCTACCTTTCGCTTGAAGATGACCTGATGCGCCTTTTCGGTTCCGACCGTATCGGGCGGATAATGGATCGCCTCGGCGTGAAGGAGGGCGAGGTTATCACTCATCCCATGGTCACCAAAGCGATTGAGCGGGCGCAGAAGCGGGTCGAGATTCAGAACTTCGCCATCCGCAAACACACTCTCGACTATGACAATGTAATGAATTCCCAGCGGGAGGTAATCTACAGCCGCCGCCTGGCCGCACTGGAACGCACCTCAATCAAGGAAGAAGTGCTGGAATTGATCGATTCGGTACTGGAGACCATGATTGCAAAATACTGCCCGGAAAAAGAGTACCCCGAGAATTGGGAATGGACCGGATTGAAGGGTGAATTGCTGCATACTTTCCTCATGAATCTGGAGTTGAAGCAGGATGAAATCACCGCTTTGACTCATGAATCATTTTTCGAAAGACTCCAGCAGGGAGTGCTCAATTTCTATGCCCAGAAAGAACGGGCCTATGGCGAGGATATCATGCGGCGGCTCGAACGTTATGCCGTTCTGATGACGATTGACAAACACTGGCGCGACCATATGTACGAGATGGATCAGCTCAAGACCGGTATCGGCCTGCGCGCTTACGGCCAGCGCGACCCGCTGGTGGAGTACAAGCGCGAGGCATATCGCCTTTTCGCCGAAATGATCGAGATGGTCGACAAGGAGATAGTCGGCATGGCGTTCAAACTTCAGGTCAATATGCCGGAGAAATCCCGGGATGAGCGCCGCCGCGAGATGCATCAACAGTCGCTGATAGCCTCGCACCAGGAGACGACCGGCATGGGTTACGGTGTGGCCCGACCGCCCGATGAGGCCAATCCGATGGCCGAGGCGTCGCAAAGAGGCAAAGCCAAACCGTTCAAACGGCAGGCCGAGAAAGTGGGCCGCAACGACCCCTGCCCCTGCGGTTCCGGGAAAAAATACAAGAAGTGCCACGGCGCGGGAGAATAAAAATGGTCGAAAAGCTGAAGAAGTGGCAATCTGATTATAGAAAGTGGTTAGACGACAATCCGAAAGCGAATGAATATGAATGGCGCGTAGCGCTTAGAGGATATCTATTTTTAAAAGGGTTGGGATACAAAGAAAGCCAAGTTAAGTTCGAAAGAGACAGAACAGACCTCAGGATAATTTCGGAAAATCTCATTCCCTATTTTATCGTGGAGACAAAGACAACAGATAGGAGTATTGATTCCCAGAAGACTCTTGATCAGGCCCTTGGATATTTGGAGGGCGGCGAACAATATGTGATGCTTGCTTCAAAGCAACGAATAAGAATATTAGATCCTTTCGGAGGTTTCATAACGGAATTGGAGATTTTGGATCCCGTAATTACCGAGGACGCCTTTTTCCAGACGTTACATGCGCAGTACTTAACTAACAGGAAAAACCTCGCAAAGTTCCGAGAAGGACAATTAAGGCGCGGTTCGATTAAAGTGGACAGCCAGAACCAACCCAACCTGGACAAATTGATCAAGATTCTACGATATTCTTCTGACCGCCTTATCAAATATGTGGAATTGGCTTTTGCAGGATATAAACTGGAATATGCAGAATATCGCCGAAAGTTGGATCCGCTTGATGCGGCTTTCAACGCTTTGCAGAAAAACGGGGTTAAGCCCGAATTTTATGAACGCCGCCACAGGCAGTATATACAGATCAAGCAGCTTTTAAATAAGAAATATAAGGTGGCCCGTGAGATATTCGATAATTCCTATAAGATATTTTCGCATTTCCAGCCCTTTTCCAAATCGCCTTCCAGTGATCTTAAGAAACGGGAAGATGAAATCAGAGAGATATATTGTACTGACGTTGCATACGCGGCTTTGAATCGCATTCTTTTCATCCGCATTGCCGAAGACAAGAAACTGGTGGAAAGGAAGATTTCCAACAGTGGAATACATGCCTGGAGAAAATTCGTAACGAATCTCAAAGATAAATATCAAGAGCTGCTGCGTATCGCCTTCAAAGATACCGGCGAAATCTATTCGCATTTTTTTGAAGCCAATATCTTCGATTGGTACATTGATAGTGACGGCGACCTTAATAATCTTCTGGAAGATATTTTCTACCTGTTGAATTCCTTCGATCTTTCGCGTATCGACTCAAATTGCCTGGCCGACCTTTATCAGGAATACCTGCCGGCTGAAAAGAGGAAGCGCCTTGGTGAATTTTACACCCCGCCGGAAATCGCCGAGTATATTCTCAGGTCGGTCGGTTACCCCGGTGAAGGCAAATTATTGGATTTTGCATGCGGCTCC
The DNA here is from genome assembly GCA_026397505.1 of Candidatus Zixiibacteriota bacterium. Taxonomy (NCBI): domain Bacteria; kingdom Pseudomonadati; phylum Candidatus Zixiibacteriota; species Candidatus Zixiibacteriota bacterium. The sequence goes on along the minus strand of JAPLUR010000120.1, from coordinate 7,951 downwards.
GGCGGCTTTCTTGTGCCGGCAGCCCGGATGCGTCTGGAGCAATTAAAGAAGAAAGGGATAGGCCCCGACCTCCGCCTGGAGGCATTACAGGATATTGTTGGTCTCGATATTAACCCCTTTGCTACTCATATCGCTGAAATGAATATGCTCTTTGTCATTCTTGAGACTTATCTTGAGGCCAAAGAGAAGCTGCCCAGCTTTGAGCTTAAACGGATCCCCATATATACGACCGACTCATTAGTCTCTATGCCACCGGCGGCAGAGGCACTGGAATTGTTTCATGAAGATAGGACGGCTGAATTTGTACAGAGCTTTGAGATAACCGAAGATTTGGGCACGTTCAAATGGGTGGTCGGCAATCCCCCCTATGTCCGTAACGAACGGCTTCCCGAGGATTACCGAAATCTCTATAAAGAAACTTTCGCCGATGTGGCTAAAGGCAATACCGACCTGTATACCTTCTTCCTCCGAAAAGGCATTGATTATCTTGAAAACGGCGGCAGAATGGGCATAATCGTATCGCTGGGTATTGCCGATTCGGGCGCCAGCGAGAAGGTACGGCAATTCATTGCCCAATATCAAATTGAAAAAGCGGTCTCCCTCGAAAGTATCAGAGTATTTGAAGCTTCGACAAATCCCATTATTGTTGTCGTGAAGAAGTCAGATGTCACGCCGAAATCGGAAGTGGAAATTATAAATGATTTGGAAGATATTGCTGATTTGAAACGAAAGCGGCCTGCCAGTACGGTGCGACAGAAGGATTGGCTTGACTTAACAAAAGACTTGGATAATTCGTGGCGCGTGGAGATTCAAAAAGAGGATTTAGTTATATTCTCAAAATTGTTTCAAGGAGAGCGAATTTTCGAGGCAAATTATGGTCTAGCTTTGCGTGATAAGGCGCAAGGACAGAAAATGATCTCTGACAATGCAGATGAGTTTGAGAATCCAGTCCCGCTTCTTGATGGCCGAGAATTAAGAAATTGGGTGATTAGATGGCAAGGGCGATATCTTAATTATATGAAGGAGCTTATTTCCGATTTTAAACCGCCTGAATTTTTTGCGCCGCCGGTTGTACTGCTACCACGCATATCAAGAACAATCCAAGCCGCTCTTGTGGAAAATCTGCTCGGATTTGACAATAAGCAGTTCGCTTGCAGGAATACTGTGATGATCGTTCGTCCAACGAAAGGTCTCAAAATTGATTATGATATGCTAATATGCCTATTGAACAACAATCTTAATAGATTTAGTGCCGCATTAATATTGCGTTCCGGCGTTGTCCAGGAATTCTATTCGACGATGTATAGCCGAGTAATCGACCGCCTCCCCTTGGACCCGCATCTTTGGAAAGCTGTACAGAAATCAACATATGCTAAGTTAAATGAGGAATTTGCCCGGATATCAATGAAGATTCTCGATGGAGACATACGGTTATTAAGCGACATAAATAAAATTACGGATGTAAAGACCATTCCTTTTGGACTACTGCCGAATTCAGATCTGAGCGGATATATTGAGCCCATTGCTACCATGCGGGCTTCTTTAGATATTTCGGGGAATCTTGTCGGTGGTGAAAAAATGGGATTAATTAAGGGCGATCCAATAACCCTTCAGTTTATCTTATCTTACTCCGAATTGATTGATGCCCCAGAACTGTCCAAGGGCTATCTGGAGCGATTTCCTATTCCCGCTGACAAAGAGATTCTCCTTTTCGCTTTGGAAAAAATGCAGGCGTGGTTCGATGAAAAGCCGCTGCTTCTTGACAAACTCCACGAAAAAGAGGAAGAACTCGACGAAATCATTTTCGATAACACTAAGTCGCTGACCAAAGCGGACGTGGCATATATTAAGAAACGAATAAAATCACACCCCCTTAATAAAATCATAGTCACCACACCTCCGGGCGCACCAACCAAAAGAATCCCCCACAAACGCTGGGTGTCGGGTGATAGATACAAAGAATAATCCAGTCTATCCAATCCAGGAAACTAAACATTGGGCGATTCCGTATCAAAGTAAGATTGTATGATAAATATTCTTTTTGTTTGCACCGGGAATTCCTGCCGCAGCCAGATGGCCGAGGGATTTGCACGGTACTTTTCCAACGGGAGATTCCGGATTAAATCGGCCGGACTCTTCCCCACCGGCATTCATCCGATGACCGTTAAGACGATGAAGGAAGCCGGCATCGATATCTCCGATCAGACCTCGGATATGCTGAATCCGGCGATGGTTGAGTGGTGCGACTACTTTATTACTCTCTGCGGCTCGGCCCGCGATCGCTGCCCCGCCGTTCCGCCAAAAGTAAAGCATTTCCACTGGGATATCGAAAATCCCGATATTCTTTATATTTCCGAAGAAGACCGCCGCCGCGAATTTGCCCGAGTAAGGGATGAAATTAAACGATATGTAGAGAAACTTTTCCTCCAAATAGAAAAAGGAGAGATATGAAGAAACCTTTATTATTTGTCACTCTTATACTAATGATCGGACTGGCCCTGCCTGTCATCGGCATGGCGCAGGATTCAATGCAGTTTCCGGTCAACGAGTTTACGATTGCCAATGGGATGACTTTCCTGGTCGTGGAACGTCACACCTCGCCGGTCTTTTCCGGATTTATCACCGTAGCGGTCGGCTCCGCCTACGAGAAAACCGGCAATATCGGCTCGGCCCATCTTCTGGAACATATGATGTTCAAAGGGTCGCAGACAGTCGGAACGACCGACTACCCGGCCGAGTCGGCGCTGATGGTCAAAGAGGATTCGGTCTGGGCCAAAATCGATGAGGCCCGGCGGCAGGCCCGCTATATCAAGATTAATCATCCGGAGAACTTGGATCTGCATTTGAAATATATCGATAGCCTGAAAGTAGTGCTCGATTCGCTCAGCGCGCAAAGTTCCCGGTATGTATTACAGAATGAGTTCGATCGGATTTACACCCGCAACGGAGCGGGGGAATTCAATGCCAACACCGGCTATGACCGAACGCAGTACTATGTCTCGCTTCCCGCCAACCGTCTTGAGCTCTGGTTCAACATGGAATCGGATCGGATGAAATATCCGGCTTTCCGCGAGTTTTTTCCCGAGCGCGATGTGGTCGGTGAGGAGCGTCGCGGATCGGTGGAGAACAGCGCCGATAGTAAGATGATGGAGCAACTGATCGGCGCCTCCTTTATTGCCCATCCCTATCGCCTTTTCTGGGAATGGCAATCGGAAGTCCTTAACCTTAGCCGGAATGATCTGGCCGACTTTTTCAAGACCTATTATATCCCAAAAAGAATAACGGTGGCGGTCGTGGGCGATGTCAAAACCGAGGAAGTAAAAATGCTGGCCGAGAAATATTTCGGCGATATGCCGGGCGGACCGGAACCTGAACCAATCTATACTGTCGAGCCGGATCAACCCGGCGAGCGCCGTGTCGAAGTAGTTTTTGAATCTTCGCCGACGGTCTTTATTGCCTATCATATGACCGCATTTGATTCGCCGGAACAGCCGGCGTTCCAGGTAATAAACCGCCTGCTGGCTGATGGCCGCACCTCACGTTTGTATAAAACTCTGGTGCTCGAAAAGCAGATCTGTCTTGACATTTCGGCCGGTTATTTCCCCGGCGCCGAGCTGGGTGACAATTTCCCCGGAATTTTTACAATCTATGCCTATCCTAAAGAGGGGATCAGTACGGCCGATGTCGAAAAGGAAATTTATGCTGAGTTGAATAAACTCGCGGCCGCTCCCGTTGACGATAAGGAGTTGACCAAAATCAAGAATCGTATCGATGCCGAATTTGTCTGGGGCTTCTATTCCAATCTGGGCCTGGCCGACAAACTAGCGGTCGCTCAGAATATGGCCCAAGATTGGCATTATCTCCTAAAATTCCGCAGCAACCTCAAGGCCGTGACGGCCAATGATATCATGAGTACCGCCAAAAAATACTTCACTAAGGAAAATCGGACGGTGGCGACGCTTATTCCCAAGCAGACAGGAGATGCCCAATGAAAAAACTGACTCTGATCTTCGCGGCTCTGGCCCTGCTGTTGAACTCGACCGTCAATGCCGTCAATCCGCGCGACATGAAATTCCCGCCGCTCAAGTTTGAGCCGGCCGAGCCGGTTCGATTCACCACCGATAACGGCATGGTCGTCTATTTCCTTGAGAATAAGGAACTCCCGGTCTTCACCGCCGGCATGCTGTTCAAAGGAGGAACTGCCTATGACCCGGCCGATAAATCCGGCCTCACCGAGCTGACCGCCCGCCTTCTCCGCACCGGCGGAGCCGGGAAACGTACCCCCGACCAGGTTGATCAGGATCTGGATTTTGTCGGCGCCAATATCACCAGCGGGGCCACTTTCGATTATCTCATTCTCGATTTACGCGGCTTGAAAAAAGATGTCAATCTCGGCCTGGAGATATTATCCGATATGATGCGCCGGCCGGGGTTCGACACGGCCAAGATCGCCATGGAGCTGTCCAACAAGAAGGATGAAATCCTGCGGCAGAATGACGATCCCTCGCAACTGACGCGGCGAGTATTTTATCAGACTGTCTATGCCGGGCATCCCTACGGGCAGTTTCCCACGATGGCCTCGATAGGAAATATCAACCGCGAGGCAATACTGGAGCAATATCGGAATTACTATAATCCCGACAACTGCATCATGGCGATCTCCGGCGATATGACGCTGGATGAAGTTAAAAGCCTGGTGAAGAAATATTTCGGCGACTGGCCGAAGGGAAACCGGGTTATTCCGCTTCCGCCGCAGGCGGTCATGCAGTACAAACCGGGTGTTTACTATGCCGAGAAAGATATCAATCAGGCACAGGTACGAATGGGACATCTCTGCATGAACGACAAAAATCCCGATCGCTACGCCATGGATATACTCAATTTCGCCCTTGGCGGCGGGGGATTCACCTCGCGGCTGACCGGCGAGGTGCGCACCACGGCCGGCCTGGCTTACTCGGTGGCAAGTTACGCGATCCATCGCCCAGACATGGGGACTTTCTTTGCTTTCTGCATGACCAAAGCCGAGGCGATGGGGCAGGCGACTCAGATGATGCTTGATATTATCAAGAAGGTTAAAGATAGCGGCATCACCCAGGAAGAAATGGACATGGCAAAAGAGTCAATGATGAACGGTTTCATTTTCAACTATGTCACGCCCGACCAGATTGTCAACGCCAAGGCCTATCTCGAATTGAACGGCTTTCCGCCCGACCAACTGAAAAGAGATTTGGAGTCATACCAGGCGGTCACCCTTGAGGATTGCCGTCAGGTTGCGGCCAAATACCTTGACCCGCAGAAAATGGCCATTGTGATTACCGGGAATAAGACTCTGTTTGACAAACCACCCGATACATTCGGCCCGGTGACCGATTTCCCGATAGAAATCAAATAGTATCTTATAATTTGCAGATTGAAGGGCTGTTTTCCGACAGCCCTTCTTCTGTCAAAACCCGTGAGTTTAAATTATTCCTTGACAAAAATGGGAGTTTGCTTATATTTTTGACAAATATACAGTTTCGCTGGCACCGAATTTCTTATTACTTGTCGAATCGTGTGAATCTACTCGCCATGCATGGGAGGTAATCATGTGGCGTCCTTATTTGCTAACCGTCTCAATTCTTCTGGCGGCTATTTCGGCATTTGCCCTTCCGCCATCCCAAACCCTTAATAACGGGGAACAAACTATCATCCGGCAGGATGATTTTGAATCATATTTTGATGCCAATAACCTTCTGACCTTTGCATCCAATAGGGGCAGCTTCGGTTATGATATCCAAATGTCATTTGGACAGGTTCCGGGTTTATATTATCCTTACACCGGAAACTGCGGCGATATTACAAGCGGAAACTTGAAAAAAACGGTTCTTTTCGCATCCGGCATCATGCTGGGGGGCAAGGTCAACGGCCAGATTCGAACGGCAGTCAGCGCTTACGGAATAGAGGAGTTCTTCCGGGGGCCGGCCGGTTCCAACGGCATGGCCCTGCCTGATATTTCCCGTTTCAAAGTTTACAAAATCGACCACGACAGCGCCGCCTGGCTTAGCCCAAGCAAACCTTCCTGCGCCATTCAAGACTCGACCCGTCACTTCAACGATTGGCAGCTCTGGAAAGATGAGGCGGTGTTAGACGGCGCCCCGTTGGATATTTCCGGCAATCCCCTGCTTCTGGGTCAGCAGACTCTCTGGTGCGTTTACAATGATGGTGGCTCACATCAAAATTACAGCTATGGAGGCGGGACCCTGCCGCTGGGCGTGGAAGTGTATCAGACAGTCTGGGGATCGGAAATACCGGGCGAAGAGAATGTCGTATACCTGAAATACAAACTTTATAACCGTGGCCCCAATGTTATCGACAGCTTTTATTTTTCGTACTGGGCGGATCCTGACGTTGGAGGCTCCACCGACGATCTGGTGGGATGCGACACAACCTACGACCTCTTCTTTGCCTACAATGCTGATGCTTATGATGCCGTGTATGGTGACGTTCCCGCCGCCTGGGTTGGCAAGGTTCTCTACGGCCCGGTGGTTCCCTCGCCGACCAGTACCGCCATGTTTGATGGCCATCCAATGCCGGGATATAAGAATATCGGCATGTCATCCTTCAATAGGTATATAAACGGCATCGATCCAGATGTCCCGGAGCAGCTTTATGGTTATATGAAGGGCCTCGATGCCGTTATGACCGGCGAACCATATATTGATCCCAACACCGGCGACCCCACTGCTTTTCCCTACGCCGGAAATCCGATCACCGGCCAGGGGTGGCTTGATAATAGTCCCGCAGACAAGAGACTGATGGCTAACTTTGGCCCCTTCACTTTCCACCCTGGAGACAGCCAGCAGGTAGTACTGAAGATTGGGGCTTATGCCGAGCAAAATCATTTTTATTCATTATCGAAATTAAGAAATATTCTGGATCCGAACTGCCCTGTGCAGGAAGTAAATTACGTGCCGTGCAATACCGCCGAGATCTGGAAGACCGACTATCGTAAACTTAAGCGGGTCACCTTCCAACCCTCTTGGCAGAGATGGTTGACCGGCGTCAACTGGAATGGAAATTACTTTTATAACAGCGCCGACTATGGTTTCAATTTCTGGGGAGGATATCTTAATCCGCAAACAATGCCGGATTCATTCCACACTGTTGAAATCAGGTTCTCCAGAACAGTTACGCAACGGGCCTACAGATATATACGCCCCGGCTATCCCTACGGCGGCTATTGCCAGGTACCATTTACCGTATGGGATATCGAAGAAAATCGACAATTGAATGCCGCTTTTGTCGAATGGACCGGCAGCGCCGTTATGGATTCCACCTGGGGACCGGATACAACCGCGCAGGGTGGACGCGAATATCTCTATGTTCTGAACTCCGACTATGACGGTGATAGTCCCGGTGACGCCGGAACGGGAGCTCTCCCCTATCCCACTATGGATTTCGGTGACGGCAGCGATTTTGATTTTCTTTATGCAGGGTGGTTCAAGATTTTGGTGGGGCATTCCTTGAACGAATTGACTGACGGTCAAAAAATCGTTTTTGAAATTGCTCAGCATTTGAATCCCATTGGGCTCGTTGACTCGCTCCTTTTCGACGAAATCATTCCGGGTGATACCGCCGAGCAGCAGGTTGAGATCAGATGCGTTACATCGGGTCTATCTCTGGTCGAATTGACAACCAGCAACCCTTCCGCATTCTCAGTTACTAGTAATTTACTAGTGTGGTGTCCCTAACGCTTCTTTACAGCGATCGATTTTTCGGAGGATCATATTTGCGTTTTTGGTCCAGCGAAAGACGGTCGGTTTCCGGTTATAGTCTCTGATATAGTCGTTGATGGCTATGATTAGTTGTTTGACCGAGGTAAAGGTTCCACGGCGGATGCGCTTCTGCGTGATTTGCGAGAACCAGCTTTCCACCAGATTGAGCCAGGAGCTTCCCGTAGGGGTGAAGTGCA
>JAPLUR010000119.1 GCA_026397505.1 Candidatus Zixiibacteriota bacterium | reverse complement strand
ATGCTTTATTCAACTATTTCAATCATAAATGGCACAGAAACAATGAAATAATAAAAACCATCAAAAACATGATACAAAAAGCAGCCTAAATAAATGAAAAAAAGGATATACCAATTTCCACACTAATATTGACATTACCGTTCAGTGCCGGGCAACAGGCGCTACATGATTATGACTTACCCAGTCGGCTGAACGCCCAGGTGGCCAGCCGGCGGGCTTCACGGAAACGCGTCTGCGGGCCGGGAGCGCCCAGAACAACCACGGTAACTTTCCTCCCCGAGCCATCCTCCATAACCGTGGTAAGACAATAATCCGACTCGGAAATATAGCCGGTCTTGCCGGCCAGAATTCTATATTTGGAGAATACCAGTTTATTGGTGTTGACAACTCTCTTGAGTTTATTGCGGTCAACGGTCCGATAGGTGTAATCTTTCAGGCTAGTAATCCGCGCGATTTCGGGATAAAGCATTGCCTGATTAATAAGGCGGGCGCAGTCGGCCGCCGTGGAGCGGTTCCGCTCATCAAGACCGGTCGGCTCGTACATAACCGTATTTGTCAGTCCGATTTCCCTCGCTTTGGCATTCATCTTATTGGCGAAGGTCTCAAAGTTCGGGGAGACAGAATGGGAAAGGGCCCGCGCGGCCCGGTTGTCGGAACGGATGAGGGCCACGTGAAGAAGATCCCTGACTGTTATCCTCTCCCCTATCCGCAGGCTGGATTTGGCGGAGTTCGTACCATCATCTTCGGTGATGGTCATGATGGAATCAGGTTTATAGTTATCAAGAACCACCATCGCCGTGAGCAATTTCGAAATTGAGGCCACCGGCATCATGGAATCGGCGTTATAGCAGTACAGAACCTTATGCGTCTTGTTATCAATGGCTATTCCGGATTTTACATTGAGGCGGATGCCGGCGCAAATATTACTGTCGGGCAGGTCGAAATCAAAAGCTCTTCTGCCGGCAACCGGGTTCGCCAGTGGCGTTGAACCAATCTCGTTCAGGACAATATTACGTCCGATGACAAATATGGCGGCGGCCCCCGCAATAATGAAGATTATTACTTTCAGCTTTGATTTCTTGGAGAAACGTTTCATTTGTATCTCATCCACTTAATGATTTCCGGCAAAGTCGGCCTCTTGCCATACATCAGAATCCCGATTCGAAAGACTCTTGAAGTCAGCCAGATAACCAGCACTGTCGTCAGGGTTGTAATGACCACCCCCAGCGCTGCCTGGAATATAATTGGGTTGCCAAATGAGAAATTCTCGGCTCCAATCACATTCATTCTCAAAATCATCATAGTCGGGGTAAAGAACGGAACCAGCGACAGGGTCACCGCCAGGACCGAATCAGGCTCCTGAATTATGTACATGGCAATAATAATCGGAAAGATGAGCGACATGGTGATTGGGAACAAAAAGTTCTGTGCCTCTTTGTCGGTGTTGCAGACCGAGCCGATCAGGGCGAATAAAGTAGAATAAAGGATATATCCAATCACCAGATAAATTACGAAGAAGGTGATAAATACGGGATTAAATATTATCCCGGAGATATCGGCGCTGACATTTAACGCCCCGCGATAGCTATAAATTCCCAGTCCAATGATCACCCAGACTCCCACTTGTGTCAGGCTGGCCAGGCCGAGACCGATTATTTTTCCGGCCATAAGCTGGAATGGAGAAACGGATGAAATCATCACCTCCATTATCCGGGAATTTTTCTCCTCGATGACCGAGCGCATTAGAATTTGTCCATAGCCGATGACGGTTGAGAAAATTATCATGACAAAGACAATCCCGGCCATATACATCGTCAGAAAATCACGCACCTTGCCGCCCGGCGCTTGCTGGGTCAGTTCAATTCTCCGGGTTAGAGTCAATACCGAATCGGAATTCAGATTGATATTAGATTTCTTGAGTCGTATGCCGGCGAGAATATCCGAAATGCGATTCTCAAAGCGCGAGGCGGTGCTGATACTGAATGATTTGGCAACCAGATAAGCCGAATCTTTATCGGCTATACCTTTCCCCAGAATCAGGTAGCTTTTCAAAGTCCCCCCGGAAACCAGCGAGTCCAGGGCTTGTCTGCGTTCGGCGACGGCGATAGAGTCATCTGGATCCATCACATATATATCAGTAACTTTATAAGATGGCGTGCTGTCATCCAGTTTATAACGCTTTATCGCCTCTTTGAATGCCTCTCCTATCCCCTGCTGGTCGAGGTCTATAATGGCAATCTTTTCCATTGTCGCCGGTTTCTTGGTAGCCAGCATAGCCGGAAGAACGGTAATGGCGATCATAAATATAGGAGTAAGAAGAATTCCTATCAGAAATGATTTTTTCTTGACTACCTGGGCATATTCCCGCGCGATAAGAATCCAGAGCTTAGACATTTGATGCCTCCGTTCCCGATGTTCTTCTGGGGTCGGTACGAGCCACTTCGATAAATATTCCATACAGCGATGGAGACATCATTTCAAACCGCCTGATATTGACTCTATCTGCAATCTGTTTCAAAATCTCATGGCTGTCGGCGTTATGAGCCAGTTTCAATTCGAAATAATTGTTGAACTCGGAAACAGATTCCACCCCGGCCATTTCCCGAATGAAAGAGCCATCGCCCGCCATCTCAATCTGAATGGAGTTCTTTCCAAATTTCGCCTTGATATCGGCAAGACTCCCGTCAAGCACTTTTTCCCCTTGATTTATCAGACATATGAAATCGCACAATTTTTCCGCCTGCTCCATAACATGGGTAGAGAATAGGATGGTCGTACCGCGCCGTTTCTCGTCAAGAAGAATCCCCTTAATAAGCTCGATATTTAGCGGATCCAGTCCCGAAAAGAGCTCATCGAGAATGATCAGTTCCGGTTGATGAATAAGGGTCGTAATAAACTGCAGCTTCTGCTGCATACCTTTCGAAAGCTCCTCCACCTTACGCAGCTTATACTCCGAAAGGGACATCTTCTCCAGCCACGGGTCGATCGCCTGATTTATCCGGGCTCTGTCCCAGCCTTTCACCTGCGCCAGAAAAGTGATCACCTCGAGCAATGTCATCTTCTTGAATAGTCCCCGTTCCTCCGGAAGGTATCCGACCCGATTCTTGAAATTCCCGTCGGCCTTTCGTCCTTCCACCAGGATGTTCCCGGAGTCGGGCGCGATAATATCCATTATCATTCTGATAGTGGTTGTCTTGCCGGCGCCATTGGGGCCGAGAATGCCATAAATAGCCCCTTTGGGAACTAAAAGAGAAAGGCTGTCGACCGCTACCTTGCCGTCATAAGCCTTGCGAATGTTGTCCAGTCTCAAATACTCTTGCACAATGACTCCAATCTACCGCTATTTAACATCAGAACTACGGAAGGTCAATAAAAAAATCAGAGATTCAGCATTTCCTTCATTTGTCGGGCATTTTTGACTGCCTGCCCCAGGTGGCAGTTATTGAAAAATATATAAAGCTTGCCGGCTTTCCCCTCAAGTTTTTTCACGCGCTCCTTCCATTCCTGCAATTCCTCCGGGCTATAGTCATAATCATACCGCAGCGCTCCCCCCTCCCACCATTGCCGGCTGTTACGGCCGTGGAGGCGAAGATAAGCGGTGTCGGTGGTAGTAAAAAGGTCCGGCTTCAGAAGCCCCGGCAGTTGCGGCTCATCCACCGCCACATAACCAATATTCTCTTTTCGCAAGGAATCATACATTTCCCTATTAACCCAGCTGTTATGCCGGAATTCCGTAAAGAGCCGATGGGGCTGTAGGAGGTCGCGGCAGCGGCTGATATAATCGAGGTTCTCCTTTGAAAACTTGAATGAGTATGGAAACTGCGCCAGCAATCCTTTCAACTTGCCTGATTCAGACATCGGTTTCAGACATTCGCAGAATTCAGCGACTCCCTTTTCAATCTCTCTTCTTTTGTGCGTGAGTATGTCGGGTGTCTTGACGATGAATTCAAACCCGGCCGGGGATTTCTCCTCGATGTTGGCCATCACCGCCGGGTGCGGAATACGATAGTAGGTGGAGTTTATTTCCACGGTATTAAAATGTTTGACATAATGGTCGAACATTTTCCCCTTCTTAATATCCGGAGGATAAAAGGGTCCGACCCAATCATCAAAACTGTATCCCGACGTGCCGACCTTTATTTCCATAGCCTAATTATATCTTCCACCGATTTTACGAAATTGATCCGCAATAGTTGCTGTCACTTCTTAATTCCCGCCTGCTGGAATCGGATCTTGCCGCATTGCGGGCAGACCCATTTCCGCTGTTTATGGAAGGAACGCTTCAGTTCCTTCATCCTTATTTTGCATTTCGGACAGGTCATTGGATAACATGCAAAAAATCAATCAATAGAAAATCAACGCGCCCGATCAAAGTTGACAGCCGGGACATAACCGTATAGCCGAAGGTGGCTCCGAAGAAAATCATCAAAAAATAAGTCCCCAGTCTGGCCACTTTCCCCATGACGCCGTCATGTTCGCGACTGAAATAAAAATAAGCCAGAGTCGATATCATTCCGATCACCACTACCAAAGCCGAAATATTGAAATTCCCGTTTTCAATCATCGGTTGCACCGAAGCCGAGACCTGCTTCAATGTGCGGGCATAAAGCATCGCCGGTATGGCCACTCCGGCGCCGGCGCCGATCATGAGTGCAATCGGTATTCGCGACAACCATGAGAATTTTCGCGTGAACCGGCTGAACATCATCAGCCCCAGGACTAAAGGAATGATCAAAATCAATTTCGTGTCTCTGATCAGAGGATAAAATAGAATATCCATCAGGGTCGTCTGCCAGTAGATGACCAGGGCATATCCTATCGAGAGGCCGATAAGAAGCGATTCCGCCGCTTTATATACCGGGTTGTCCTTATATAGAAATGAGTATATGGCCAGGGTGAGAAGCCCTGCGATCATTACACCCCAATCCATATCAGCCTCTCCCCTTTCTATTCCGGAAATAAAGAATATTCCCAATTGCGATGAGAGAGATTATAAAGAGATGAGCCGCGGTCTGTGAGATCATACCGCGATTCCCTCCGCCGAGATGTCCATCAAGATTCTCATATTCGGCGGCCCCCTTCAATCCCCCCACGGCCGAATAGAGTTGTCCCGATCCGAGATACGGATCGTACGTAGTAATCATGGCCGCGGTGATCCCGGCGATAATTTTCTGTTTATACCTCGCTCCCGCATACTCGATCCATTGCACCGTCCTGTCACCGTCGGCAATTGATATCACAACAGCAATATCGCCATAGTTGGAAATATTCTTCATCAAGGCGAGATTGTCCAATTTATTCCCCGAATAATCTTCGGGGAAAACTCGCCTGATCGATTCTCCCATACCCAGGATGGCGGAAATATGCTGCGGCTTGAATCCGAGAAAGAGATAGTCCTGACCGTACACCCGCCCAAATTCCTGAGCGGTTTTATTCAGCATACGGTATCCGATAGCGGTCCCCTCGGCAAAGAGCGAAAGACCGACGACCCTCAGATTCCTTCGGAAAGCATGCCGAAGCAGAGCGAGAGTGATCGGTTGAATTTCGGGAAGGGAGGATGCCTCATGGTCAAATGAGATCATCACTACCGATGAATCCGGCAGATTCTCAAGATAATCAAAGGCCCTCCGCACTTCCGGCGAGGGAGTCGTTTCTATCCTTAACGTGACCAAATAGGATAGTACCACGACTATAAAGAGCGAGGAAAATATGATCCATCTTACCCTGAGCCGATCCATCACTCACCCCGCAGGTAAGTACGTTCAATGCCGAGAATGACCCGCAGGGCGGTGGTCATGGAGCCAAGACCGATGCCGATCAGAATCGCCCGCCGGGCCGCCATCGAGGGATAATTCTGGATCCAGAATGTGACTTTGGGAAAAGTGCTTGACAGCAATTCCGTAATCGGCACCCGTCCAATCAATACAATCACAGCCGCGACAAGCAGAATGGCCGCCGGTACGGTGCGGGCGCGGAAACCGCGGAACGAGGCCGAGGCGACAAAAAAGGCCAAGAGCGAAAAAACCGTCGCCTGCATCGGCGCCTGGATATTTTCGAAAACCCAAAGGAATGGAGAACCAATTCTTGTTCCCCCCGCCAGGGCCAGGATTGGCATCATGACCAGGCCCAATAGAGCAATCGTTTTATATGGCGTCTCTTTTCTGAAGCTGATGCTCTTGAGACTGTTTTTCATAAATCCGGCCGCCCCGACTAGAAGAGTAAAGGCGAAGATTATCTGCCACCAGTCAAGAATATTGCTGTAGGCCGCTTTGGCCAGAGGGTGAACCGAAAAATACTGCAGGAACATTATGACGCCGAAAATCAGGCAAATCAGCAGCGGAATCCTTGTCGCCATCTAATATCTCCACCAGCTCGATGTCGGATCGACGGTCGCCCAGATGACGGCCAGAACCACAAATAGCGCAATGAGAATTTTCAGAAGATCCTGCGCTCTTACCGAGGCCAGAATAGAGTCATTCCCGGTCAAATATCCCGAGGCGGCAAAGAGCTCCTCGCCGATCAGAGTATAATCACAGGCCACAATGAAGAAGGCCAGCTGTATGGTGGAGTCTGTTCCGGCAATCTGTATGGCGCCGACCGCATTGCCGGTTTCAGCCATAATCAGCGATTCAGCCTCAAAGGTTCCGAGCAGGAAAATTGATGCCGGTTTGGTGCGGCTGATTATACCATCGACCGCCGCAGCATATCCGAACTGCGATGATGAAATATAGAAAATATCGTCAGCCCGAAATCGGTCCGGGTAGCCGGCTTTGATACATCCCTCTCTTACTACCTCCTGGGCCACGGCCATGATGACCGGGTCGTGTGTCGGGTATATCAGCCGGGAATCGTACTCCGCCGCCTTCTCGGCGACCGTCGATAGAATATTCATCGAAGCAATTGTTGTCGGCCGCTGGATATCGCCACCGTATCCCGGGGTAAAGAGAATCGGTGCCCCCATTTCGGTCGCCCGCCCGACTGCTTCCTCAATTGCCTTAAGTCCGGGGATTTCCCTGATCTTGAACTTCTTCCCTTTTCTAAGGGATATTATGGCATAAAGCACGACGATAATGGAAATGATCGATATGACCAGTGTGGGCATGGTACCGCTGTCAAACCAACCCTTATTCTCTGCTGGACTATCGCCGGCCATAGCGGCTGTCAGATTAAGAAAGCATATCAATGCTGTATAGAGACCGATTCGATAATATAAGAGAAAGCGCATGGAAATTAGTAAATTGATTCACCGGTCATAAATCAACAAAAAGTTTGACTTGACAACAGCAGATTGGATTTATATTCTCGAATCATGAAAAAGGCATGTTTGATTGGATTACTGACCGCACTCTCCCTTATGGGAATTCTATCCTGTTCTCAGGGTGGTCGTCAGAGCGGCCCGGTCACGCTGGAATGGTGGCAGTTCTGGACCGATCCGTCTATCCGGCCAACCATCGAGAAAATGATTTCTGATTTTGAAGCCAAAAATCCCGGAATCAAAATTGAAATGACCGACCTTACCTGGGGGAATGGCCATGAGAAGATTGTTGTGGCCTTCTCCACCGGAACGGCTCCCGATATTGTCGAGCTTGGTTCCGACTGGGTGCTCGAATTTTCCTCAGAAGGGCTATTGACCCCGATCACTAGAGATATAATAGAGGATACGGCCGGATTCTACGGCTGGCCACCGGCCATTTTCGACCGGGAAATATATGCTTTTCCCTGGATACTGGGAACGCGTGTGCTGTTTGTCAATAATGCCCTTGTCAAGCAGGCTGGCTTCAAAGACCGCTACGCCCCGGCAAACTGGGACCAATTAAAGGAACTCTGCCTTAAGATTGACTCTCTCGGCAAGGATATTTATGGGTTTGGGTCTAACGCCGCGGAAAAACATACATTATATAAGAAATTCCTTCCTTTCTTCTGGGCCGCCGGAGGGCGAATTATCAGCAAAGACGGCAAATATGCCGTAATTTCAAGCGAGAAGGGTTACGAGGCGCTCAAATTATACAAATTTCTTAATGACAGTTGCTCCATGGTCGATACCCAGCGGCGCCTCGAGGATGCTTTCCTCGCCGGGAAAGTAGGCGTCATCATTTCAGGCGACTGGCTCCTCAAACGAATCCGAAATGAGAAGAATCCGATTGATTTTACGACCTCCCTTATACCCGGCCCCACTTATCCCGGCAAGTCTTTTGTCGGCGGAGAGTATCTGGCAGTTAGCGCCAAATCCGCTCACCCGGTCGAGGCGCTGAGATTTATACGATATCTCACCGAAAAGGACAATCAGCTGCAATTCTGCCGGGCCAACTACTCAGCCAATCCCTCAAGCAAAGCCGCTGCCAAGGATAAATTCTTCAGCGATGACCCCAATCTTGAGGCTTTCATTATGGAAATGAATCTTTCTCCGTTTCCTCCACCTGACCGGCGATGGGTCGATATTGAAGATATCATCGAGAATATGCTTGAGGAAGTACTTTTCAACGGTGCACCGTCGGCCGAATCGTTACACAAAGCGCGCAATAATATTCAGAAACTGATTGATAATAAATGAGGTCGTCCCGGTCGATTGGATATCTCTTTGCCTCCCCCTGGATAATAACGTTCCTCATCTTCTGGCTCTTTCCGCTCTGCTATTCGCTTTATCTTGGATTCACCGATTATCGCCTTCTCCGCCCCACCTATAACTGGGTAGGAATGGACAATTTTGTCGCCCTTTTCTCCGACCGCGCCTTTCTCGAAGCACTGAAAAATACTTTCATCTTTGTTCTGGGAACGATTCCGATCACCACCGTGATTTCCCTCTTTCTCGCTCTCCTGGTTGATAGAAATTTCCCCGGCAGGACCCTGTTTCGCTCCGGATTTTTCATGCCATCGATCACCTCGATGGTGGTCATTGCCTTAATCTTCACCAATCTCTATTCGCGCGGGGGATATATCTGCCTCCTGTCACAGATGGTTGGCCTCACGCCGCCGGAAAATGGTTTTCTGCTCTCGCATAAGACCGCCCTTTTATCCATTATGGCGATGGATGTCTGGATGTCGGTGGGATATTATATGCTGCTGTTTCTGGCCGGTTTAAAGTCAATTCCGGGCGAACTGTATGAAGCGGCTGATGTCGCCGGGGCCGGTTCCATACGCAAATTCTTCCATATAACTCTCCCGCTTCTGAAACCGGTCGCCCTCTTTGTCATCGTCATCAACACCATCAAATCCTTTCAGGTCTTTATCGAGATGTTTGTCATGACCAAAGGGAATTATGGCACTTCCAGCGCCGTCTACTTTATCTATGAAACCGGCCTTAACCGCTTTGAATTCGGATACGCATCCGCGGCCGCCTATATCCTTTTCCTCATCATCGCCGGATTCTCCATTCTGCAATTCGGATTAATTAAGCAGAGGAACACCTGGTGAGACCGGCAAAGTATCTCCTGCTCGCCTTTATTCTTGTCATCATGATCTTTCCCCTTTTCTGGATGTTCCGGGTTTCACTCGCCCCGGCGGCTCTAACCGTCACCCTTACTTCTCTATTTTCAGCACAATATACATTATTATCATATTATGATATATTTAGTTCCGGAAATATGTTAATCTATTTGTTTAATTCGACCATGGTCGGGATAGTGGTCACGCTGGGCAATATTCTTTTCTGCTTTATGGCCGGATATGCTTTCTCCCGCTACCGGTTCATTGGCAAAAACCTCTGGTTCTATTCGGTTATATTTGTTCTGATGATCCCGGCCCATATCATAATCATCCCCCTCTATTTGTTGATTTATAAAGCAGGAATGTACGACACCTATTGGGCTCTGGTTCTCCCCTTTCTGGTCAATCCAATAGGTGTCTTTCTGGTCAAGCAATATATTGACACCCTGCCGGCATCGATGGAGGAAGCTGCACGGATGGATGGCGCCAGCGAATTAACTGTCCTCTTCAGAGTGGTCATGCCTCTTTGTCGACCGGCTCTGGCGGTCCTGGCCATTCAGGGATTCATGACCAACTGGAACTCATTTCTTTTCCCTCTTATTTTGACCAGTTCGGAATCGGTGCGAACGCTGCCGGTGGGTCTGGCCCTCTATCAGGGGCATCAGGCGATTGACTGGCCGCACTTGATGGCCGGTTCGACTCTGGCCGTTCTACCGGTTCTGGTAATTTTTCTTATTTTCCAAAGGCAGATAGTTTCCGGCATAACTGCCGGTGCCGTAAAGCAATAGCCCAAAAATCTTATATTTTATATTGACTTTCGAGAAATTTCGTCATATATCCTTTGCAATTATTGAGGTTTGAAAGAGAATTCGATCATATTAAACATAATTGGAGGTAAGATGAAAACCCGGATTTTCCTATTGGCGCTGGCGGTGATAGCCTTATTGCTAGCTGGATGCGCCAGTAAAGGGTATGTCGACCAGAAGCTATCGGAAATGCAGGCCAAGGTTGATTCCGATGTGAAGACGGTTAAGGCGCAGTCGGATATGAATGCCGATGAAATCAAGAAGATGGAAGCACTGACCAAAGAACTCTCGGACAAAACCGATAAGGCTCTTAATCAGGCCAAAGGATTTGAAAATTACCGGGTCATATGGGAAGGCTCTGTCAATTACGATTACGACAGCTATGAACTCAATCAGCTGGCCATGGACAATATCGAAGGGCTCGGTCAGAAGATGATCGATAATCCCCATTCGATATTGGAGGTCGCCGGTCACACCGACCGCAGTGGATCTGCCAAATACAATTTCCTGCTCGGCATCAGAAGGGCCGAAGCGGTCAAGACCTATCTGACCGACAAATTCGGCATCGCCCTTTATCGGATGTTCACGGTCAGTTATGGCAAAGCAAAGCCGATTGCCATGCCGGATGAACAGAATGCTAACGCTAAGAACCGCCGCGTGATCCTGAAGCTCTGGGGCCCGCTGCCTTAATTCGGAATCTACCATGCAGACTTTAGAGGCGGGGTACGTTATGACCCCGCCTTTATTTTTTTACTATGGCTGTCGCCGTTTCTGCCGTTTCATGCGGACAAGATATCTCAGATTCATGATTTGAAAAAGTTTCCGGAATGCCGGAAAGGTAACTTGATTCGGTCACAGAGCCGGTATGAATGCATACTATTTGAAGATAAACTCTACCCCGGCCGATTCGAAACGAGAACGAATTCGGACCGTGTCCGGATAGATAGCGCCGGTCTCGGCCAGCTTCAAGGGAAACAGAGAACCAAAATCCTGTCGGCCATTGGCATCACGGTCAATGAATCCATTCAGGATATATTTCCCGGACGGCAATTGAAAATTGAAATGCTTTCCCATGATGCTGAAGGTAAAAGCTTTATTGTCGGTTACGGATTTGAATTTGAGATATGGAATGTCGACCGTATCGACATCTGAATCTATGGCCATCGTACCCGACACGGATCCCAGAGAATCCTGACTGTAGGTCTTAAACGTATATGTCTTGATTGAATCTCCAGCCTGATTCCCCGCCATATCGGATATCAGCCGCTCGTTCACCATCATTTGATATACTTTACCCCACTCCAGCCCGGAAACATGCAGATTCAGGCGAAAATCGTCGTTCCAGCGCCATCCGGCAGAAAGAAGGGTGCTGTCGGAACTGCTTATGCTGACAGCACTGTCATTGAATGTTTGCCGGTTTATCGGTTCTGAGAATTGTATGCCAATAACGCTGTCGGCCGGAAAAACAATCTTCCCGGAATGTGAGATCGAGGTTATTGTCGGTCGATTTCTATCCGATTCAGACTCGATGTCAAAGGCGGCGCTCTCTATAAATGAGTTGCTGTCATTTCTCTGATTGACTGCTTCCTTTTCTATCCTAATACGATAATGGCCGTCGGCAAGCGACGGAAAATAGAAATTCAGGGCCGAGATGGTATCTGTTTCTTTCTCCAATATCGCAGCCGGATTAATCCCCTTGCTCGTAGTGTCTTCTGGCATCAGGAAAACCTTTTCCAGATTGCTTTTGATCAATTCCGCTGGAATCACTCGCGAGAGACGCACTTTCAGTAAATGGTCGGCGGTAATAGAAACGGAAATAATGGAGACAGTGCTGGTATCATCTTTAAGAAGGTTGAAGTTGATATTGCGCGGCGCGAACCCGGTGTCAATGTGGGCCATTCGGTCAGGCAAGCCGTAGGCCTCCTGCGGATAGTCAAAAAACTGATTCTTATTTCTGTCATCGAAAGCGAACGTGAAGTATCCGCCCCGCGGGAGATACTGCAGGGCATATTCACCGTTCTTGCCCGATTGTGTCAAAAACGGCGGATATAGGGAGTCGGAACGCCCGATTATTCCGATGGAAGCGCTGTCAAAAAGGCCGACCGTCATTCCCGCGGCCGGTTTGGCCTGCTGAAAGATGACGCCGTCAATTTCGCCCCGGCTTATCGGCCCGCCGGTTGAAAAAGCAAAAACATGTGACTTTTCCATTTTGTTGCCGCGCAGGTCAGTGACCGCCGAACCGATGCTGACCACATAGGTTGTACTATCCGCCAATGTTTGTGGAAGCAGAATATTCAGGATCCTGCCGTTCCACTTGTATCTCATTATTCCGGACGGGCGCGGAGAAATAAAAACGGCCGACTGAGCCGAAGCCCGGTCAATGTTCTCAGAGAAAGTGACGGAGATATTGTCACCCCGGGCGACATTCACCGAATCGGCCGAGGGAACCGATGCCAAAATTGTCGGTGCAGTTTTATCAATCGGCCCGCCCGGTGGCGGTTCGATTCGGGCGCAGTGAATGAATATGAGCGACAGGGATGCAAGCAGAAAAAGGATCAAATGAGAATAACGCTGCCTCATTGCTCCAATTTCTCCTTGATCGCTCTGTTTCCGGGATCGATTTCCAGCGCCCTTTTCCAGAATATGCGGGCATTGGCGGAGTCGGCCAGAGCTTGATAGACATCCCCCAGATGTTCCAGAATGGTGGCATCATTACTGATATAATTATAGGCGCGAAGCATCTGCTCCAGAGCGCCGCGGAAATTTCCTTTTTTATACAATATCCAGCCATAGCTGTCGATATAAGCGCCATTATCCGGAATTATCGCGAGAGCGTTCTGGACCAATTCGGTCGCATAATCGAGTCGAACGCCCCTTTCGGCCAGCATATAAGCAAGGTAATTGAGAGACTGACTGTGCTCCGGGCGGATTTTCAATATGCTTTCGAAGATGGTGACGGATGAATCAAAACTTCCTTTTTTCTCCAATGCCGCGGCCATTACAAATAGCAATCGCACCGAATCGTCGGGATTCTTCATAAATTGAAGACCATCCCGATATGACAGTATCTCCGAATCGGCTGAATCCTGTACCTGATAGACCAGTCCCAAATTCAGCCAGCCATCGACCACGGAATCGGCCATAGCCGTCACCCTTCTGAAATCGGTCCTCGCCAGGTCATAATCTCCCTTCAGGAATGCCGTCCGGCCGCCATAATAATAATTGAGGATATTTTCATCCCCCTGATTGAGGAGCAGTGTGAATATCGAATCAGCCAGTCGGAGACTATCGACATCATAATAAATTATCCCCAGTCTTCGTACCAGATTGCGATCCTGTGGCGCGAGGGGAATAATATTTCTGGCAACGACGACAGCCTTGTCTAATTCATTATCTTCTTCGTAATATCCAAGGAGACGATTCTGAATCATAACATTCCCGGGCGAAAGACGGCCGGCCAGCTCGAGATATCTTTTGGCCTCGACTCGATTCCCGCTCTGCTCATATATTACCGATATCCCCAGATATGATCGGACATTATTCTCGCTGGAATCAAGAGTGATCGATTGAAAATAACTCCCCTTCGCCTCGTCGAGACGGTTGAGACGCATCTGCAGATTGCCGATTTCCTGAAAAACACGAAAGCTGGGTGATATGTGAGAAATATTCCCATAGGCCCAGACCGCCGAATCCAATTGGTTGCCCTGCTGATAGAACGCGGCCAGATAATGATAAGCGCCGACATTATTGGAATCGATTTTGACCGCCTCGCGATAGGCTGTCCGCGCGGAGTCATCGACCCCCAGAGCGCGATAGCTGTCGGCCAGAAGAAGCCAGTGGCCTACCCCGCGGCGACGCACGCTTTCCAACTCCCTTAAAACACGACGGTAATCTCCCAGACGGAAAAATGTCCCGGCATAAGCATAGCGAATCTCCGGGGAGTCAGGATAGAATCTCAGTGCCTCGGCATACTGCCGATTGGCCATGTCAATTTCCCCCATTGCCTCGAATATTGTGCCATTGGCATAGAAGGAATAGGCTTGACGGTCAATCATATTCCGGCTTGGCAAAGGTGGAAATCCTGAAGTTCCCTGATCGATCCCCTTCAATGCCTTGCCGCCGCCGCAACCATCAGCAATCCCCAGAAGCAAAATCAGAACAATAAAATACAATCTTCGCATATAGAGCTTGTAATCAAATCGGGCCGTATGAGTTTCCATATTTCATTGACATCGTAGCCGGAGAAATTTCCTCTTCCCCACTTTCAGAAGAATATTATCCTGCAGAGTCAGTTCCAGATTTTCATCGGCTATTTTTTCGCCATTAATCGAGACTCCTCCCCCCTTTATTAAACGGCGCGCTTCGCCATGGGATGGCGCCAGGCCCCCCTCAGTCATCAATCTGACAATCCAGGCTTTCCCGCCATATTTATGACAGTCATATTCTCTTATTTCGTCCGGCTCTTCATGCAGGCTGAATATTCTTTTGAATTCCCCCCGGGCCTCTCTTGCGGCTTCCGGTGAATGATACATCCGGACGAGAGTTTCGCCTAATTCCTCCTTCAGAGTCTTTGGATTAAGGGCCTTATCTTCAAGTTGTGCCTTAATTCTGACCAGCTCTTCACGTGTGACATCCGTGGCCAGCTCAAAATAGGAGTATATCAAATTATCGGGGATAGACATTACCTTGCCGAACATCTCCCCGGCTGCTTCATCAATTCCGATATAATTTCCAAGCGACTTGGACATCCGGTTAACTCCATCGGTGCCGACCAGAACCGGAAGGGTCAGTATCATCTGCGGTTGAACACCATAGTCACCCTGGATTTCACGCCCGGTCAGCAGATTGAATTTCTGCTCCGTGGCTCCGATTTCCACATCGGCCTTGATTGCCACCGAATCATACGCCTGCATCAAGGGGTAAAAAAGCTCATGGACAGAGATCGGATTGCCGGCTTTGAAGCGAAGGTCAAAATCATCTCGTTCCAGCATCCTCGCCACGGTGAATTTGGCCGCCAGCTGCATTATCTCTCTAAAATTCATCTTGGAAAACCATTCACCGTTGAAATGGATTTCCGTTTTTGATTCATCAAGAATCTTAAAAAACTGCTTCTGATATGTCTCGGCGTTGGCCATAATCTTCTCATAAGAGAGCTGGGGACGGGTCGCCGACCGGCCGGAGGGATCCCCGACCAGACCCGTGTAATCTCCCACGATGAGCACAATCTGATGCCCCAGTTCCTGAAACTGCTTCAGTTTCCGGATCCCAACCGTGTGACCAATATGGATGTCCGGCGCGGTCGGGTCAAATCCCTGTTTAACACGGAGAGGTTTACTCTCCTCAATAGATTTTTTGAGCCTGGCTCTGAATTCCTCATCAGGCAAAATCTCAACCGCCCCGCGGGATATTATCTCGTATTGTTCCTGAAATTCCTTCATCATAATTATGGCTCTCTGATTATTATCGGTTATTCGGCAATATCGGTTAAGGCATTTCCTTTCAGCCTCTTGCGAGAATAACCAATTCCCGCCAAAAAAACAAGAATTAATATTCTACGGGGCTATTCCAGGTAATATCTTTATAAGTGTGTAAAAACGACAAGAGGTGTATCCTTAAGATTTACAAGCTGATTCAAAAGGAGACACCTAATGTCGTATAACGAGTTAGATTTTAGCAGGAGAAACATAGTCTTTGCGCTTTCGGA
>JAPLUR010000118.1 GCA_026397505.1 Candidatus Zixiibacteriota bacterium | reverse complement strand
GAGCATTGACACTCTTATAATTCTTCTGAAAACAATCCATATTTGAAGCGACCTGGGCAATCTGATGGAGGAAGCCCCAATCTTTTTGATTGACAAAAAGATATATTAAAATATCTTACTTGATTAACCTTTCGGAAAACTTAGTAAGAGGTCTAAATGCGCTGGACGCAAACATATATCCCGACTTTGCGGGAGGTGCCCTCAGAGGCCGAACTTATTTCGCATCAACTGCTTCTTCGCGGTGGTTATATCCGCAAGCTGGCCGCCGGAGTATATATTTATCTTCCTTTAATGCAAAGAGTTATCGAAAAATTCTCGGCCATAGTCCGGGAAGAAATGAATCGCGCCGGTGCTATTGAAATAACCATGCCGGTCCTTCACCCGGCCGAAGTTTGGAAATTATCCGGGCGATTTGATACGGTCGGCAAAGAACAGATGCGCCTGAAAGACCGCCACACCCATGAACTGGTCCTTGGCGGAACTCATGAAGAGATAGTCACTTATCTTCTCAAGGGGGAGTTGAAAAGCTATAAACAGCTGCCCATAAATTTATATCAGATTCAGGTCAAATTCAGGGATGAAATCCGCCCGCGCTTCGGACTGATGCGCGGCCGGGAATTCATCATGAAAGACGCCTATACCTTCGATGCCGATGAGAAATCATTCGAGGTCTCCTATCAAAAGATGGTTGACGCTTATTTCGCCATTTTCAAAAGGGCCGGGCTGGAAACTCGAAAAGTCGAATCGGATACCGGCGCCATGGGGGGAAAAGCGGCCCATGAGTTTATGCTCATCGTTGATACCGAGGGGGGCGAACAGACATTGATTTTCTGTGACAAGTGCGAATATGCTGCCAATATCGAAAAAGCTACTTTCCGTGAGGCCAATCCGCCCGCGGTTGATCCCGAGCTTCTGCCTCTAAAAGAGGTCGATACGCCGGGGGCAGCGACCATTGAAGAGGTGACAGCTTTTCTTAAGGTTGACTCAAAGCGACTGGTCAAGACACTTATTTATATGGCTGATGGCAAACCGGCCGCCGCCTTAATCAGAGGTGACCGTGAGCTTAATCCGGTTAAATTGAAAAATTACCTGAAAGCGATCGACCTGGAGATGGCCCCCGCCTCGGTGGTGGAGGAGATTACCGGTTGCCCGGTCGGATTTGCCGGCCCGGCCGGTTTGAAAAATATCCCGATGATCGTCGACCCGGAGGTAACCCGTATCCCTAATGCGGTCACCGGCGCCAATAAGAATGAAAAACACCTCATGAATGTCAATATTGATCGCGATTTCAAAGCCACCGGCGTGGTCGATCTGATTAATGCGACCGCCGGCGAACTCTGCCCGCATTGCGATGGATTTCTGACCGAGAAGAAAGGGATTGAGGTCGGAAATACTTTTATGTTGGGGACCAAATATTCGATCTCCATGGATGCCATTTTCCTCGACGCGGAAGGGAAGGAAAAGCCATTCATCATGGGTTCTTATGGCATTGGTATCACTCGCACCCCCCAGGCGGCAATTGAGAAATATCATGATGAAAAGGGAATAATCTGGCCCAAAAATATAGCCCCTTATATGGTCGAGATAATCCCCTTAAACTATGAGAAGGAAGAACATAAGAGGGCGGCGGAACAAATTTATGCCGAATTGGTTAGCAATAATATTGATTGTCTTCTCGATGACCGCCCGGAGCGGGCCGGGGTGAAATTTAATGATGCCGATCTTGTGGGCAGCCCGGTGAGGATTGTAATCGGAGATAAGTCGTTAAAACAAGGGAAATTAGAGGTGAAATCCCGGGGATCCGATAAGATTCTTCTGGTGGATATGGATAATGTGGTTGGGGCGGTGAAGGAGTTGCTGGAGAGCATCAACTGAACTGAAATCGGTTGCAGAAGAGAGAATAAACTGTTATAATATTAGGTTATATCATAGGCAAAGCCTCATAAGGAATTGCTGAAGATTAAGATGGAGTTAAAGGATAAGATAGTGGAGTTGATTACGGCGACTTTGGAATCCGAAGGATTTGATTTCGTTGAATTGAAGCTTTCCCGCTTCAAGAAAAACAGCCGTCTTCAGGTGTTTGTCGACTCCGACCATGGCGTCAATATTGATGACTGTGTTCGTCTTTCAAAGGCGATTGAAACGATAATTGACGGTGAAAATATTTTTGAATTCGGCTATGTTATTGAGGTCTCTTCGCCGGGCCTGGATCGGCCGTTGATTACGGTCAAGGATTTCAGGCGACGGATAGGCGAGAATTTGCAGATCATTTTCAATGATATTGAAATCCCGCCTGTTAAGGGAGAGTTGGTCGCAGTGGAAGAGACCGGCTTGGAACTGCGGATGAAGGATGGGTTAAAGAAAATAGATTTGGGAACTGTCAGAATGGGGAAAATAGTAATTTGATGGAGATAGATTAAATGGCTTTTGAGATTGTGGAAGCCCTGGCCATGATTGCCCGGGAAAAGAACATCGACCTCGACGTGGTTGTCAGTAAAGTTGAGGAGAGCCTTCTCGCGGCGGCCAAGAAAAAATACCCTCAGGCGGAAAATCTCACTTTCAAACTTAATCGCAAAACCGGTGAGATCACCATGATCGCCATGAAGAAAGTGGTCAAGAAGGTCACGGATAAGATGACCGAGATTTCTCTGGAGGATGCCAAAGAACTTGACGAATCCGCCGAACTGGATGATGAAATGGAAATTTATCTTGAGGTCGATGAGGAATTCGGGCGCAATGCTATCACTACGGCCAAGCAAGTGCTTATTCAGAAAGTCCGCGACGCCGAAAGAGATAAGATATATGATGAATATATTACCCGGGTCGGTCAGCTGGCCACCGGTACCGTCCAGCAAATAGACAAGGGGAATCTGATTATCAATCTCGGGAAGGCGGAGGCCATTCTCCAGATCAAGGAGCAAATACCGCGCGAAAAATATCGTCAGGGAGACCGCATTCGGGCCTATATTTTGAATGTCGAAAAGTCGACCGGCGGTCCGCAGATTATACTTTCCCGTGTAAACAATGAATTTCTCCGTTGTCTGTTCGCATTGGAGGTGCCCGAGATTTTTGAGCGGGTCATTGAGCTGAGGGCGATTGCCCGCGAGCCGGGCGAGCGCTGCAAGATAGCGGTCTATTCGTCGGATGAACGCATCGACCCCGTGGGCGCCTGCGTGGGAATCAAAGGTGTCAGAGTGCAGTCGATTGTCCGGGAATTGAATAATGAAAGAATCGATATCATTCCCTTCAGTTCCAATCCGGAGGTTTTTGTGACCCGCGCACTGGCCCCGGCCAAAGTAGTCCATATAGATGTTTTTGAGGATGAACAGGCCATGACAGTGGCGGTGGAAAACGACAAGCTCTCGCTGGCGATCGGCAAATCCGGCCAGAATGCGCGGCTGGCTTCGAAACTGACCGGCTGGAAAATCAATATCATGGCCGAATCGGATTACAATGAAATGAAGAAACGCGAAGCGGAAGAGATGGTGGCGGTCGGCAATCTCGAAGGTATCGGGAATAAGATGGAAGAGAAACTGGTCAATGCTGATATCAATACTGTCCAGCAACTGGCCAAAGCCCGCATGGAAGACCTTATCAAGATCGATGGTATCGGTCAGAAGACGGCGGAATCGCTGATTGAAACAGCCAAAGCTTTGGTGGCCGAACTGGAAGTGAAGCGCAAGGAGACGGAGCGATTGCGTCGTGAAGCGGAGACGGCCGAAGCCAAAGCGGCTAAAAAGGAAAGAGCTGATGCGGATCGTGAAAAGAGCGATTTGGAACCCAGCGATAACACTGAAGGTGCACCATCGAAAAACTAACTGAGCGGGGAGAGGAGTGCTAAATGGCCAAAAAGAGAATATATGATGTAGCCAAGGATTATGAAATTTCATCTAACGCCTTATTGTCGATTCTCAAGGAACTGAATTTCGAACCGAAATCGCACATGTCTGTGGCGACCGACGATATGCTCAAGGCCATTGAGCATAAATTTGAGGCCGAAAAAGAAGCGGCCAAAAAGGACATCGAGCAAAAAAAGAAACCCAAACCGCCCAAGCCGCCTTCCTCCGGTGAAGTCGTTGCCGAAGGAACTTTCGATGAACGCCTGGCCAGATTGTCCATGGCACTGAAGCGCCACGATAAACGGAAAAGAAAATTCGACAAACGTAAAAAGGGAAAAGACGGGCATCAGGTTGACCGTAAAGCGGTAGTCAAGAGCTTCAAGGCGACCATGGCCACAATCGGGGGAGTCAAAAAGACCAGAAAATATAAACGCCGTTTTAAATCTGACGATACCATTGAGATCCTCGAAGAGAATATTATTGAAGTCAACGAATTCATGACGGTGGCGGAGCTGGCCAAGGCCATGGATATGAAACCGGCGGAGTTGATCGCCACCTGTTTTAAACTGGGTATGATGGCCTCGATCAATCAGCGCCTCGACCTCGAAACGATTGAAACTCTCGCCCTCGAGTGCGGTTACGGTATCAAGGAAAAGGGCGAAATAGGCGAAGAGGCTCGTGAATCCGAGGCTGAGGAAAATCTCTCTTATCGAGCGCCGGTCGTCACGGTCATGGGGCATGTTGACCACGGCAAGACCTCGCTTCTCGATCATGTCCGGAAAACAAATGTCGCTGCCCATGAGGCCGGTGCCATTACACAGCATATCGGCGCCTATGCCGTGATTCTGCCCAGCGGCCAGATTACTTTTATCGATACACCGGGTCACGAGGCCTTTACGGCGATGCGTGCCCGCGGAGCCCAAATTACCGATATCGTAGTTCTGGTGGTGGCCGCCGATGACGCGGTCATGCCGCAGACAGTGGAAGCCATTGATCATGCCCGGGCCGCTGGCGTGCCGATCATCGTTGCGATTAACAAAATTGACAAACCGACCGCAAATCCCGACTTGATTCGTCAGCAGTTGAGCAAATACAACCTGATGCCGGAGGAATGGGGCGGCAAGACAATCATGGTCGAAATCTCCGCCAAAACCGGTCAGGGTATGGAACGTCTGCTGGAAATGATTATTCTGCAGGCAGAGATGCTTGACCTCAAAGCCGACCCCACGATTCGCGGCCAGGGTGTGGTAATTGAAGCCAATCTCGAACGCGGCCGGGGACCGGTCAGTACTATCATTATTCAGAAAGGTTCCGTGAAAGTCGGCGATCCGATCGTTGCGGGTTCTTTCAGCGGACGCGTCCGGGTGATGCTGAGCGATCGCGATGAGATACTTAAGGCCGTCGGACCCTCCTTACCCGTTCGTCTCACCGGGCTTAACGGTGTCCCTCAAGCCGGTGATTCTATCATGGTAGTCGCCGACGACCAGGAAGCGCGCGAAATTTCCGTCAAGCGTATGCAATTGAAACGCGAACAGGAAATTCGCCGCGGGTACGGACATGCCACTCTTGAAGGAATTTATGCGCAGATCAAAGATGGCCAGATAAAGGAATTGCGTTTGATTATAAAGGCCGATGTCGATGGCTCGGCGGAAGTGCTGGCCGAAACGCTCAGCAAAATCGCCACCGAGGAGGCGCGCACTATTATTATTCATAAGGGAGTGGGAGCAATCAGTGAATCGGATGTACTTCTGGCCGCCGCCTCCAATGCCATCATCATCGGATTCAATGTCAGTCCCGATATGCGTGCCCGAGAAACCGCCGCCCGTGAAAAAGTGGATATTAAGCAATATGATATTATTTATAACGTGGAAAACGATGTGCGAAAGGCTCTCGAGGGAATGCTGGCGCCGGAAGTGAGCGAGCAATTCGGCGGAATGGCTGAGGTGCGCCAGGTATTCAAAGTGCCTAAAGTCGGAACGATCGCCGGTTGTTTTGTCAAAGACGGCACCATCCACCGCACCGATCGTGCGCATATCGTGAGAGACGGAAGGGTTGTTTTTACTGGGGCCTTGAGCTCGCTCAGACGCTTTAAAGATGACGCCCGCGAGGTGGCCAGCGGCTATGAATGCGGCATCGCGATCGAAAACTTCAACGACATAAAGGTGGGCGACGCGATTGAAGTATATCATCTGGTTGAGACAGCAAGAAAATTGGAATGAATGGGTGACGGTTGTTTGTCGGTACGGTTGTCATTGATATCAATCTCCCAGGCGTAACTTCATTAAAAGAGAAAAGAAGGAGATTGAAACCGCTTCTGGCCAGGCTGCAGAGCCGTTTCAATGTCTCTGTCGCCGAGGTTGATTACAATAACAATCTGAGAATGGCCCAGATCGGAGCGGCCGTTGTCAGCAACGATAAGAGATTCGCCGACCAGATGATTGCACGTATAGTTGAAGCGGTGAAGAATGAACAGGAAATATACATGACCGATTATCGAGTGGAAATACTTTAAGGATTATTATGCGCCAGTTCAAGAGATCTGATCGACTCAGGAGCCAGATTTTGAGGGATGTGCAGGTTATGCTGGAACATGAATGCACGGCGCGATTGCAGGGAATGGTAACATTCACCGACGTGGAAATATCGGCGGATTTGAAGTATGCCACTATATTTTATTCGGTCCTGGGGGATGATGAGGCCAAGCAGAGAGCTTCGGCCTATCTGACGCGTATCCGGAAGCGAGTTCAGAGCGAATTGGGAGCTTTGTTGCGCCTGAAAAAAACTCCGGAAATAAGATTTGAATTCGACCCCTCCATCGAACGCGGCATGAGAATTGAACAGATCCTAAATGAATTGTCCCGGAAAGATGAACACAACGACGAAAATAAATAGCGCCAAATTATTCGAAATCATCAAGAGCTCGCAATCTGTTCTGATAAGCTCGCATGAGGAACCTGACGGAGATTCCATCGGCTCGCAGCTGGCCCTGCTTCAGTTAATCACCAATCTGGGGAAAAACGGACTGATTCTAAACCGGGGGACCATACCTTTCAAATATCGATTTCTTCCCGATATAGCGCTGATCAATGATATCACGAAATATGACGGCGGAATGAACTTTGACCTGGCCATTGTCCTCGAATGTCCTGGATTGGAGCGAACGGGAGGAGCCGAGAAATTGGTGACCCCTGAAACGCTGATAATAAACATCGATCATCACCCTGATAATCGAAATTTCGGCACCGTCAATTACCTGGATAGCGAAATTTCCTCGGTCGGCGAAATGCTGGCGGAGCTGTTCATCGAGGCCGATATTCCCATCGATCAAAAAACCGCCACCTGGCTCTATGCGGCTATCTTAACCGATACCGGCAGATTTCGTTATGGCTCCACCAAAAGAAGAACTATGGAAATAGCGGGACGCCTCATTGAAGCAGGCGCCAATCAGAGGGATATCTGCGACAACATCTATTATTCTCTGCCCAGTTCCACCCTCTTACTCACCGGCGCAGTACTTTCCGGCATCAGTTTCTTTGAAAATGGGAAAATCTGTCTTCTTCAATTGGAGCAGAGCACTCTTGAGAAGAATGGCGCCGATTTGAGCGAGGCCGATGGCCTGACAGATTTCTCCCTATTCGGCCATGGCGTAATTGTCGGCGGATTGCTTAAAGAAATCAATGGCAATCGTACCAAAGTCTCGTTGCGTTCGCGCGATAGTCTGGATGTTTCCCGCCTGGCCCACAAGTACGGCGGCGGCGGACATCATAGCGCCGCAGGATTCATGATCGAGTTGCCACTCGAGGCGGCGCGAAAAGTAGTGCTGGAGGAATTGAAGGAGATCGTCAATGGTTCAATATGATGGCATCCTTCTTTGCAACAAGCCTTATGGCGTTTCCAGCCATGATGTTATCTCCAATTTGAGGCAGGCTATCGGTCAGCGAAGAATCGGTCATACCGGAACGCTCGACCCGCGCGCAACCGGACTTCTGGTCATCTGTCTGGGTCGCGCCACAAAAATCGCGCAATTCCTGGCCGAGGCGGATAAGACCTATGAGGCCGAAATCAAGCTGGGCATACGCTCTTCAACTTTTGACAGCGAGGGAATCATGGATGAATCCACCGTGAGGGTGGTCCCCGAGTTGGGCGCAAAGGAGGTTGCCGAAATCCTTTCCGAATTCAAAGGAGTAATCAAACAGAGGGTTCCGGCCTTTTCTGCGGTCAAAATGAATGGGCAACGATTATATAAATTGGCCCGCCGCGGGGAACAGGTGGAAACGCCTGAGAGAGAAATTGAAATCAATGATATCAATTTGACCAGATTGAACCTTCCTTTTATCAGTTTTGTCGTTTGCTGCTCCAAAGGGACTTATATCCGCGCCCTGGCCAACGAAATCGGCGAAAGGGTCGGCTGCGGCGCCTATTTATCGCGATTAAATCGCGTGCATGTGGGAGGTTTTGAACTGAAGGACGCCTTAAGTCTTAACGAAATCAAATATTACCGGCAGGCTGGAACCTTGAAAAGATATATCAAACCCATTGAGGGAGTTCTCGCTTTTCCCGTTAACCCTCTTTTAACTTTACAAGCTCTCAAAATCTCTCCGATGTGAAGAGCAACCTCTTTTACCTGTTCGGGAGTTTTAATATCAGGAGCGGTTGCAATCTCTACCAAAGGAATGCCTAGTCTATCCAATTTGTAGATTTTAACATTCTCCGCCGTCTCTTCTTCATCTTTTCCAGATGCAGCTCTCGCTGCATCTTCTTCCAACATAATTGCATTTATTCCAACCCTTCCTTGTTCAGTTTCAACCCATCCATTTCTCGCAATAAGAACAGTTCTCTGAAACCCCGAAACATTACTTCCATCGATAACTGTCTTTCTCATTATCTGGCTGTAGGGAATAATTTCACAATTCATCAATAGAGATATCTGTAAAGCAATTTTCAGAGCCTCTTCATTAATCTGATGTGGAGGCTCTTCATCCAGTTCAACAAGGCAGCAGTTGTCATAATACCCCTGACAGAAAAACT
>JAPLUR010000117.1 GCA_026397505.1 Candidatus Zixiibacteriota bacterium | reverse complement strand
TCCTCTGGAATGAAAGTCTCCAGCGGCGGCAAAAGCATCATCTCATATCCTAAACGTTCACGTTTTGTTTGCATAAACCTATATAACAAATCCACCCCCTCAAAAAACAAGACTTTTTCAACAGTCCCGAAGTCTTGCGGTACTGCCATTGTCCCGACTCCTTGGTCGGGGGATGCGACACCCTCATGTGCGAAACCATCTTGGATTAACGGCGGTACTGATGTAATATAAAAGAGTCGAAAGTGCACAACTTTCGACTCTTTTCAACCATTGAAATGCATATCTGGGGATTGACTCATTTAAGGAGAACCATTTTCCTCTTGCTTTCTTTTCCATCGGCCGTCAGCTTATAGAAATAGACCCCGGAAGGCATGGCATCGCCACCTTCGCCGGTACCGTCCCACACAACTGAATGGTCACCTCGCGATTGAATCTCCTCTAATACGGTTCTTACTTTCACCCCTAAGATGTTATAGATCCCAATCGTTACGTGGGATTTGTGCGGAAGCGAGTAATCAATGACAGTCGAAGGATTGAATGGATTGGGATAATTCTGATTTAGGATTAAACTGTTGGGTAATATGGGTGAATTGTCTTCTTGGACTGAACTTTCTATATAAACCACCGATGTGTCTGCTGTATAGACACAATTGCCTATAAATCCCGCAAACACAATAGGGTAGGTTCCGTTGGTATCAAAAGATAGACATAGGCTACAATTACTTTTCTCTCCGTTCCATACACAACTATCAAACAAACCTCTCATATCAAGGCAAAGGGGTGTGTAGCGAATTGTATCGCTTAAACCCAGTGGCAGAAGCTGTATTTGCAGCACCGGAATAACGGTGATAGTCACACTGTCAGATAAAATAGTGGGTGGATCATCACTA
The DNA here is from genome assembly GCA_026397505.1 of Candidatus Zixiibacteriota bacterium. Lineage (NCBI taxonomy): Bacteria > Pseudomonadati > Candidatus Zixiibacteriota > Candidatus Zixiibacteriota bacterium. The sequence continues at coordinate 11,770 of JAPLUR010000117.1, read as the reverse complement.
TCGGTCACGGTCAAGAGATAGGTGGTAGTTGTCTCGGGGCAAGCAATTGGATTGAGAACCGAATCGGCTGATAACCCTGCCGCAGGTGTCCATTTGTAGTGCAGAGGCATTACGCCACACCCGGCCATTGCATTCAACTGAACCGCCTCACCACTGCAAGTAGTCTTATCACATCCGGCGTAGGCGCCAAAGGTTTGCTTTTCAATTGTAATGTCATCGATTCGCCATCCAATACTTTGGTACAGATAGTTAGTAGATAGAACAAATCTAATTTTGACCGTATTGCCGGCGTATTGGGTCAGTGTGGCAAGTCCGGTACCCCATGAATTGAGCGAGCCGGTGAATCTCTCAACCAGTGTATCCCACGAACCATAATTAGCAGAAATCAGAACTGCGCCATAATCAGGGCCGGGATAGCTGCCTTCGCTGCTAATATTGTACCACTGCCAATATCTTAAATAAAGAGCTTCCCCAGTGCCAACCGATGGCAGCACAAAATCAATACTTGTCAACCGATAATCGGCCGAAGGTCCATAATTGCTTTCGCATACTGTGCCCATGCAATGACTGCGTGATTTGGCAGTATCCGGGCCGAGCATGCTGGCCTCATCACACCAACCCCAGCCACCCCAATTGAACGGTTCCTGTTCGAAATCATCAAACCTTAAGGTGGTGACCCGGCAACCGGATGAGACTGGTGTACAAGGTTCCTGCATATCAGCTAGTGCTGTGCCGCAAATAAGCAATGCTATAAGCATTATCCAGAGTCTCATTTCCTCCTCCTGTTTTTAGAATTGCCTTCCAATACTCAGAAGCGCGGGGCATCCGAGCCGCTTACCATCATTTCAAAATTGTTTGTTATCACCCCTTTCAGTCGCGAGCGTTCATCACCTGCTCCTACCATGCTATATGCCTGCCTTCAGCTATCTGCAACTACGTGATCGAGCGAACACCTACTTTGAGACAAAGCTGACCAAATCGCTGGCATTGTTTTTGATGTCGGCCCTGATATCCTTCTGATCGGAATCTATTCCGGCGGGGGCGGATGTCAAGCAGTTTTTGAAAATAATGCTATTTAATTCTACAGGAGTGTAGCCGGTTAGGTAAAAGCCCTTGCGCCTGCCCCGTACCCTTGGTCGGGGGTTTCGACACTTCCGATATTCTTATGTCCGTTAGCCGTGTAGGTCAAAATTCCCCCCGAATTCCACCCCCGGTGGAATGAGTGGGGGTTTTGACAATCCTCATCTGCCCATCCAACATCCTCATCACATCAAAATCTGTAGCGCATCGATGGTGATTCGGAACCTTTCCCCTTATATAGAAGGAAATTATTATGCTTTTTGCTGTAAACTGTCATATTTCCAAGCGCCGCAATTCGGCCATTGCCCACAATGGCTCAAGAACGACCGGTCATCACAAACAAAAAACAGGCCACACCGCCCAAAACCGTGTCACTTCTTCACAATTCATTCGGGAATATTGTCTTATGTGGTCAGCCGCTTGCCTTATTAGAGCCCCTGTGTCTCTGCGCAATTTTAAAAAACGAAGAAACAAACCCAATTTGCCCGGGCGCCCCACAGCAGAATGTAGCGCAAAATCCCGAAGGGTTTTGCGAAAACTCGTGTGCGGCAAGCTTTAGGAAGCGTCAAATACCACAAAGAAGGGGAGAAGCATACTTCTGGGCAGAAAAGACACAATAATTGTCATCCTGAACTGGTCGCGGCGTTTAAAGGCCGATAAGAGTCGGCGTGATCAGAATCATCAAATCGGTCGTGCTGTTCTGTACTGATTTATGACGGAACAAGCCTCCGATTATCGGAATCGAACCGAGGAAAAATATTTTCTGTTGATTTTCGATCTTGTTCTCTTTCAAAAGTCCCCCCAGTACCGCTGTCTCGCCGTTTCTGACTTCTATTTTCGTTTTTATCGAACGCTGCGAGGTTATCGGTTTCTGGTTTCCCTCCGGGCCGGAGTACCCGATAATCTCGGCTACCGTGGGAAAAACATCGAGAACAATCCGGTCGCCATCGGTAATATGCGGCGTCACCAGAAGCGAAATGCCGACTTCCTCATCCTGGAATGTCACGATATCCTGCACCGCGCCCCCCTCGCTGAAACGATTGATGGTCTGAATCGGTACCACCGTCGTGACCTTTATCTCCGCTTCATGATTGTTCAGCGTGGTGATACGGGGGTTGGAAATAAGCTTGGAATCGCCCGATTGCTCGAGGAAATCAAGGACCACACTGACTTCATTCACCGAAAGTTTACCCCACTCCCATTTGCCGTCGGGAAGCTGTATCTGTCCCAGGGCTTGGGGGGGCTTGTCGGTGGAGGAGCCGCTGCCGGCATCAGTAGTGATGCCGCTCAGGCGGGTGGTCAAAGAGGTCGGCCAGGTGAGACCGGTCCTGGTATCTTTGTTGACATTGACCTCAATCATTTTGACTTCAATTGCGACCTGGCGCTCCGGTTGGTCGATTTTCATGACAAAGGCGACTACCTGTTCCACCACTTCCGGCAAATCGACAATGACTACCTGCGTGGCGTGCGGCCCGCTCGATTGTTTGCCCGCCGAGCCGGGATCCTCGATAATCTTCATTTTCCCTTTGGGTGAAAGCATATCGGCGGTGGCATTCATCACCGCGGCCGGAGAGACATAATTGAGGGTGATGGTCTGGGCCACTGTTTCTCCCACAGCCGATTGTTCCATCGGCTTGACCACCACAATATCACCGGAAAAATAATAATTATATCCGTTGGAATTGAGAATTGCCTTCAGGGCGTCAACCAATCCAACATCATCCAGCTTGACCGAGATCTTCTGCTCCCCTATCCCCGACTGCACGATGTTGATATTGTATTGCTGTGAAATCAGAGTAAGTACCGAAGCCAATGGGGCATTATCGAATTGCAGGGAAATCTTCCGGTCCGGTTCGAGAGGGCCTCCGCCCGCGATTGAAATTAGCGTTAAGACCAGAAGACCGGTGACGATTATGCGGTATATCATGATTTTTCCTTTTCCAGAGTTATCGAAAATTCAGCGCCGTCTTTTTCCAGCGTGACCATTTTCTTATTTATGCGCAGCACCCGGGCGCCGTCGATCGATTGACCGACACGAACTATCCGGCTGTTGATTATTGCGGCCGGGTTGATATCATCATAGAGTATCCCGCCAAGCTCCCAGATAGGCCCGGTCGGTATGTCGGCGGGGCCGGCGGCGATCGTTCCGCGAACAAAAGGGTCATTTCCCCATGGCAGGGAATTATATCTGGCAATGTCTATCTGATTCGAGGGAGGTACAATCGCAGCACGGTCGGCAGCGACCGGCGCCGGTTGCGAACTCATGTTCGTCTCCGGGTTATTGCTCCGAAGATTAGTCAAACCGTATATCACGGCCAGTGCAAACAAAGTATAAATTATATATTTTCTTTTCTTTGGGTTCATTATGATTTCCTGTCGGCTCCCAGAAATGCTTTGAAACCGAGAACCATCTGGGGTGGGGCGGCACCATCCGCCGCTCCCGTAATCTTGCAAGAATTGGCGCCCTGGTAGAATCTCTCCTCTTCCATGTCCCTGACAAATTCCCCCAGATTCCGGAAATAGCCGTTCAGCCGCACCATAATATTCAGCAGTTGCGGTTGATCGTTGTTTGGTGACTGCCTGTTTAGGGCCAATAGCTCTTCCACCGAGGGGGATATTTCCAGAAGGCTCAGGTTGTACCGAGCCGCCTTCATACGGATATTGTCAAATAGGGCGATTAGATCCTCTTTTGAATAAAGCTGTGATATATATATCTGTCTTCTCTGCAAAATTTCTTTCTCGCTATTGAAGCGCTCCGGAAATTCTCTGAGAATCTTCCTGAAATCGATCAGCTTGCCTTCGGTGTCGGCCAGAGAAGCGGCGATTTCCTTTTTTCTTAGTACCAGAGGAGAAAACAGAAGCAGAAACCAGATCAGGCTGATTGATAAAGCGGTCACCGTGATTATGACATATTGTTTTTTCATAACACCGTTTCCATCTCAAGAGCAAATTCCAATGAAAACTCCGCCCCGAGCGACTTTTTGTTTTGCTTTTTCAAAATAATCTTATCAAAAAAGGGCGACCCCTCCAGGCGGGTGATAAATTCGGCAAGTATTATCTCCGGGGGCGGCGCAGAGGAAATCGCCCGCCCGGTTAATATCAGGCTGTAGCGGGAAGCGTTACCCTCGAGCAGGTAGCTTTCAAGCCAGACAGTGCCGGGGGTCAATATTGAAAGTTCCTTCAGATTCAAATTTAGCAGGCACGGTGCGTGCGCCAACCGCTCCACCAGGTTTTTGTCGACCGCCATGCGCTGCTTGATTTGATTGTACATTAGGAATGACGGTGAAGTCTCAAACCGTCGCACTTGATTTTCGGCGGCTGCCAGCAGGGCTTTATCAGCATCAACCTGAAATTGAAAAGAGGCCAACACGAAGAGGAGAAGGGCGGTGATTCCGGCCAGGGCCGGGACAGCCCGGCGATAGAAATGCCGGGCATCATTTTTTTCTTTGAGGTTTGGCGGCAGAAAATTCACCATCTCCTCATTGGCCAGAGCCAGGGCCACCGCCCCCAGCGAAACCGGAATCTGTTCGGCAAATTCCCCGGCCTGAGGCTGGGTGGCCAGCCATTTATCGAGAGGGAAGCGACGAAACTCAATGCCGAAGCGATCGGTCAACTTATCGATGAGATCCTCGGAATAGGAAAGATCGCCATAAACGAATACGGTGTCAACCGCAGTGTGCGAGAACTGCCCCGCATAATAGTCGAGCGAATTCTGAATTTCAGCAACCAGGGTCTCAGTGAAGGTATCATATTTCTTGCGGTCGCGGCCGGCGCCGGGAACGGTCCCGGTACCGATCGAGGCAACATGCTTGAAATCGAGCCTGGCGCCGCGATAAAAGCTTATTTCGGAGTGATTCTTCTTGATATTAACCAGGGTATATGTTTTCTCTTCTGAGAAACCTTCAATATGGGGCAGAAGGCAGCCGATTGCCTCCAGTTTGTGATATACCGCATCAAAACGAATATCGGTTTTTATCTGGTCGAGGGGGTGGTTGACTTCTTTCTTTGAAACCGCCAGAAGCGACACGCGCCGGAGATTGCCCGAATCTGATTTGTTATCGGCGATGACATGATAGCCCCAGAATGCCTCCTCCAGACCGAAGGGTATTTTCTTATTCCCTTCCCAGAAAACCGCCTGCGCCAGTTCTCGGCCGGACATTTCGGGGAATGAGAGTGTCCTGATGGCCGATTCCGGCCCGCCCACACCAAGCACGAATCGAGTCATTCGCCGCCGATACTGGCTGACATAATCATCGATTTCGGCGGTAATGAAATTCTCCCTTTTCTCCCGAGTATCATGATTTGAAGGGATATAGACCTTGGTCACATTCAGAAGCCGAGTGATGTGCCAGAACCGCTTGACAACGGCGAATTGAATGGAAAAATCATCGATATAAATGGCAATGGTGCGGCCAAACCCATAACGCCTTTTCCAGTGGAAATTCTTTAGAAACTCGACTAAGTGCGCAGGACTCCACCTTCTGAGTCTCTTTTTATCTTTCCCGGTCATTTCGGTCATGAGTATTTTACCTTTATAGGCTGAGACTTATCAGAGAGCTATCGCTGAACAAGATCGTGAAGCTGACGCCGGCCATGCTGGCGCTCGTACCCGCACCTGTGGGCGAGGTGTTAAAGTTCTGTAGTCTGATAGTTACGGTGGATCCATCGTTTATAGTTCTGGAACTGCTGAAATTGGCCTGCGTACCGGAACCATACCGCGGACTGCTACTATTGGCCACTGAAGCATTCCCCCATCGTATCCGGTCATAATAGGCTGTGGGATTTCGATCATATGTTGCTTTCAGCCAGCTTATCATTACATTATCCCCCGTGTTATTGAATATATCAAAAGCAATACTGTAAATACTCTCTATGCGGGCCGATCCAGAAACGTATTGAAGGCTATTACCGCTGGTGGCATTTCCCGCGCCCCAAAGCGCTGAGCCGAATCGCATGTTGTTAATGATGGTCGATTTGGGAAGCACAGTCACATACGAAATCAAAGTATCATTAGTAGTCCTATACACTGCCCTTAAAGTATGATTGCCAACAGGAATCCCGCCAAGAATATAATTTCCATTCGCTGACGGGTTGACTGTTATGGATGTCATTGCTCCGGTGCCGTTGGGGTAGGTGATAGTAATTTCGACATCACCATTATATATCCCGGGGGGGATGCTCTCGACGTCCTGCACGATCCCTTGTACTGTGTTATTTGTCAGATCCGAGACAGTATTGGCAAATTGTTTCGTGATGTTGCTCCCGGAGCCGGTGGAAATAATTGTAACACCGCCGCTGTAAGTATATAGGACATTCCAACCGTCGCGCTTATAGTCCTCGGACGCCTGATTAAAACTATTTCTTATGTAAGGTCCTTTCCAGGTGGTGTACCCGGACGGCTGGTTGACAAGCGCATCCAGAATAGAGGGCAATGAACCAACATCGCCGACATAACCGAAGTCGACCCGCGACCGGTTGCTGATTAATTCGGGATTGCCGGCAATGGCCTGGGCAAGTTGCTCCATCTCTTTCTTGGTTGACTCGATCCGCCCGGTTTCGATGGCGGAATCCATCGATTTCATCGCCACCCCGGCCATGATGCCGATGATGATGATGACCATGACCAGCTCAATCAGAGTGAAACCCTTTTGCGAAGTAGGATGCATTTTATTTCCGCCTAAAAACTGACGACAGTGTTCGGCGTCGAACTGGTCGAGGTTATGGTTCGAGCCGAGAAGTTATATACATAAGCATGTCCCCAGGCATCGTTAAGATAACTCTGCCCGGCACTATCGATATATGGACCGTTCCAGCCGATTCTTGTGAATTTGTTGTAGGCCGGAATGGAATCGGGCCGGATCACCAGGTCGATCAGCCGGGAGGGGGGAAAGCCTATGTCACCCCTAAATCCCCGGCTGACATATTCGCCCCCGGAAACCAATCGAGCATCGCCAATGATAGCTTCCTTGAGAAGCCTCATTTCATCTTTGGTGGCGCTTATCTTCGATTGCTCCGAAAGGGAGCTGAATTTCGGTATGGCGACCCCGGCAACAATTCCCAGAATCAGAATGATGATAACCAGTTCAATCAGCGTAAAGCCATTCTGCCACCGATTTTTCTGTTTCCGCTTATGATGCCGGCCAGCCATTCCCGATGGCTGACATCTTACCAATTATTGGCACCTCCGGTAGTCGTATTGGGCCAGATTTCACCGGTCGTGGCGTTATAAGCCCAGCCGGCTCCGCCGGCCACGACAGTGCCTCTGGTAACACCGATCGCAATACTGTCGGCCAGAGCATCATCGGTGACATAGGGATTCTTCGGGATAGCTTGCTCCATAACAACACCGGGGATTCTCAGGCTGTCATACACGGGCCAGGCCGCGGTTCCGGTTCTTACCGCTTCATTGGCATACCAGATGGTGATGCCGGAACGGAGACCACCCAACGCGGCGCGGGCCGCCGATTCCTTGGCTTCCGAGGAAATATCTTTATATTTGGGTATGGCCACGGCCGCCAGGATACCCAGAATTACAATAATGATAACCAACTCGATCAGGGTAAAACCTTCGCGATTGGAAAGCTTCTTGAAAGGCATAGGACTCCTCCTGTCTTATTTAAGGGTAAAACATGGTTTCTCTTAAAATTATCGGAAGAAAGGGGGAAATTCTTTACCGCCGCTACCCTTTGACTACATGTATAAGGTTCCACATGGGGAGGAAAATCGCCAGGGCGACAATCAGGACAAAAACGCCCAAAACAATGGTCAGAATCGGCTCCAGAAGCGCGGTCAGATGACGAGATTTATAATCTACTTCCTTGCTGTAATGTACCGCAACCTCGTTGAGCATGCTTTCCAGCGAGCCGCTTTCCAGACCGACCTTGATCATCTGCAAAGCCAGTTCCGGGAAAAAGACCAGTTTCCCCAAAAGGCCGCTTAGTTCCCGTCCCTCACGGAAGGAATCGGCCAGCATTTTGACTTCGATCGTCAGCCGGCTGTTTTTTACGGTCGAGGCCAAAAGCTCCAGAGCCTTTACTATAGGAATCCCGCTTTTCACCAACAGATGAAACATATAGGAGAAGCGGGCAATATTCCCTTTGACGATTAGATCGCCAAAAACCGGAAGCTGAAGGAAACGGGTATCGAAAAAGAGTTTGCCCGCGGCGGTGGCATAGGTTTTTTTGAAAATGATGACCAGAGCAATCAGCCCGGCCAGAACAACTATCCAGTAGTGGGTGATAAACTGATTGAGCCAGATAAGGGCTCTGGTCGGAGCCGGAAGCTGCGCCCCCATACTGGAATAAAATGAAATGAAACGGGGGATAACAAAGGTTATCACTATGGCAAAAGCCGCCGCAATCGCCACCACCACCATGGTCGGATAGCGGAGAGATGATTTTATCTGGCGGTTCAATTCCAGATCGCGTTCGAGCATAATTGCCAGGGAATCGAGAATTTCATCCAGTTTTCCGGAGGCTTCCCCGGCAGCTATTGAAGAAGTGTAAATTTTCGAGAATATTTTCGGAAACTCGGCCATGGCGTCGGAAAGAGAACGCCCCGATTGTACCGAGGTGCGGATTTTATCGACGGTCTGATTGAAATGACTCCCCGAAGGACCGACCTTGATGATAGAAAGGGCTCTCAGAAGCGGAATCCCGGCATGGTAAAGAGTGGAGAGATTGCGGGTGAAGAAAATCAGATCTTCATACTGCCGCCCTTTCATAAAACCAAAAAGAACCGGCCTGAAACTCCGTTTCTGAAGTCTTATTTGAGTGGGAATCAGCTCCTGTTCATAGAGCACCGCGGCGACTCTTTCAGGCGATTCGGCTTGAATGACCCCGGTTCGTTTCTGACCGGCTCTGGTGCGGGCCAAATAAAGATAATTTTCAGGCATTTATGGGGACTCTCTCCAGCAGGCTGCCGGAACTATTCTTTTCGTTCATCGAGGTTACCCGCAGTAATTCCTCGAGGCGGACCAGGCCGCTTTTCACTTCTGCCAGTCCGGCCTGGAAAAGCGGCCGATGTCCTCTGGTGAAAGCGTAGTTGCGGATCTGAAGATCTGAATCGCCCCTGATGATCATTTCGCATATAGTATCATCGATTTCGACTAATTCATAAATGCCGACCTGTCCGATATATCCGGTCATGCGGCATTTGTTGCAGCCGACCCCGTGCATAAAATGGAGACTTTCCGCGGATTCCTCGAGACCGGCCAGGCGAATCTGTATATCTTGGGGGCGGTATTCCTCAAGACAATCCGGGCAATTGCGCCGCATCAAACGCTGGGCCAGCACCCCTTTGAGGGCCGAGGCAACCAGGTAGTTTTCGATACCCATGTCGATAAGACGGCCGATACTGCTCGGGGCATCGTTGGTGTGAAGAGTGGAAAAGACCAGATGCCCGGTAAGCGCCGAGCGGACCGCCATGGCCGCCGTCTCGGCATCTCTGATTTCACCAATCATGATAATATCGGGATTCTGGCGCAGGATAAAGCGCAGCGAGGTGGCGAAAGTCAGACCCGCCTTTTCATTGGTCTGCACCTGATTGATAAGCGGCAGAGAATATTCCACCGGGTCTTCCACCGTAATGATATTCTTCTCCACCGAGTTGACCTCCTGCAAAGAGGAATAGAGCGTGGTTGTTTTTCCGCTGGAGGTCGGCCCGGTGATAAGAACCAGACCTTCTTTCTTGGAAATCAGAGCTTTCCACTTCTCAAGTAATTCCGGCGAGAAACCCAATTGCTCCAGGCCGATATTGAGAATCCTTCGGTCGAGAAGACGGATAACCACCTTTTCGCCGTGAATGGTCGGGAGGGAAGAAATTCTCAGGTCGATATCGGCCCCGTCAACCTTGACAATCAAGCGTCCGTCCTGTGGAAGGCGCTTTTCCGAGACATCCATATTGGCCGCGACTTTTATGCGGGAGATTATTTCGGACTGAAGCGACTTGGGGGGCGAGGCCTCCTCTTTCATAATACCGTTAATACGATAGCGAACCCGCAGCAGGTTTTCATCAGGTTCGATATGAATATCCGATGCCTTATCTTTAACCGCCTGCGAAATAATTAAATTGACCAGTCTTACCACCGGGGCGTCACGTTCTTCAGCCGAGAAAGTCTCGGTGGTTGCCACCGACATCCGTTCTTCCTGGGCGCCGGGGTAGGCGCCGATGACGCCGTTCATGGAGTCGGCGACAGAATAATACTGGTCGATGGCCGAGGCAATCTCGGTGGGGGAAGCAATTACCCGTTTGACATCACACTTGGTGATATATTTGAGTTCCTCGATCGCAATGATATTGAGCGGTTCGGCCATGGCCACGGTTAAAGTCTTCCCGATCCTAAAAATCGGAATCAGCGAATATCTTCGGGCCACTTCAACCGGAACCATTGCCACCACCATCGAGTCGATGACCAGCGAGCCAAGAGAAATTTGGGGTATCCCCAACCGTTCCGAGACCGCTTCGAGCAATTGTTCATCGGTAATCAGGCCTTTATCGACCAGAATCTGGCCGACCTTGTGTCCCGAGTTCTCCTGCTCTTTGAGAGCCTCGGCCAATTGAGCCGAAGTGATAAGTCCTTCCTCAATGAGAATATCGCCGATTTTTTTCCTGAGCATACTTATCCTGTAATGACCTTGATATCATCTTATTAATCGGAATACAGGAGGAATATCTTTACCCGCGGAGGGTATTTGGGGGGGCGTTTATCCCATGTCGGCTTATTATGAAGCAAAAAAATAACCCGACGGTGCGAGCACTGACACCGCCGGGTATTCAGCCCCAGACAAGCACACTGGCTTGATTAAGCTACAAATTCCCCCTCCATCCAGCCGAGATACTCACCATCTCTTTGCATGGATAACTGATACTGATTATTTTCAAGGGGTAGAAAATTCGCTTTAGCAACATCTCATTCCGTTGTCTGTCTGTAACACCTTTCAATCTTGCAATATTCCGCTGACTGACCAACTGCAGGCCAGCGTGAGAAGGATATCCCTCCTCGTAATCCGTGGTTAACAAATTCGGTGCCACGGTTCGAAGTTGGAACGCTATAATATTGCGCTGAATCACAACGATTTGTAACTGGAGGCGAAAAATCCCATGTGTGATTTGAGGTATAAACCACCCGAATATCAGATTTGATGGGGTGATTTTACCCTCATTGATTCCCTGAGGTATTTTTTAAAGGCATGTATCTCTGCTGAAATTTGGGTACCGGTCAATGGCGCTCAGGATGATAGAGATCATTACTTAGACCGCAACACTTCACGCATTAGGCTGCCTCCTTTAAACCGTGGCCTGTCACGACCATAGGTTCGTTAAAGTTCTTAAATTAGGTAGCCTCTTTCTCATTATTATCGAAGCCTACTTTTATAACATAGCAACTACCGAGCTACGAAATTAGATAATATTATTGACATTCCCGCATCAGCTGCGTTGATTGATTATAGGCGCCATAGTTCAATTTCTCATCGGGCTGACACCGCGCGCTATGCAACAGGTGACGGCGGTTTTATCTGAAATGGCAAGCTTTGCTCTATTAAGGGATTTTGGAGTGAACCCCTTTTGTTGGACAGGTTAGGGTAGGACGGTTTGGCGGTTCACTTTTTCGTTCCTCAGTAGGGCCTCGAACTCGTTGGGTGGTCGATAGCCCAGAGAGGAATGCAATCGTTTCTCATTATAGACATCC